>JADYYL010000299.1 GCA_020853655.1 Deltaproteobacteria bacterium | reverse complement strand
GGGCTGACGCTCCAGCGGATCGGTGAACTCGGTATCTCTCTCGAGGAGCTTCGTGCTCTCGAGGGTACCCCGGGGGGAGGAACTCTTGGGCATGGCGAAGCGCGTGCGTAGTGCGATCTCGCGGTTGGTAGTAGGAACGATTGCTGTCTGCATTGAAGTCAGCGTTCAGCGCGGATTGGAGAGCGTTTCTTTCTTCGACGATTATTCCATCGGCACGGCCAGGGCGGAGTGCCGGAAATTTTAGTAGGCGAGCGACATGGCGGCGGAAATTCTCATTGTGGTGCTGAAAGCGGCGATCGTCTTGGGCGCGCTCCTGCACCTTGCTGCGCTCACCATCTGGGTTGAGCGAAAGGGCTCCGCGTTGATCCAAGATCGGATTGGCGCGAACCGCGCCGCTATCTTTGGTTTCGACCTAGCCGGAATCTTCAACACTCTCGTTGCGGATCCAGTGAAGGCTCTTTTTAAGGAGGACTGGGTTCCCAAGGGGACAAGCCAATTCCTTCACAGTATGGGGCCGTTCCTCGCAGCATTCCCTGTGCTCGTTTCATTTGCCGTCGTGCCATTCGGCCCACCGATCATCTCGGGGGGGAAGGAGATACCGCTCCAGCTCGCGACTCTCGACGTTGGCATTCTCTATATGTTTGCGATGGGTTCGCTCGCTGTTTATGGCGTCGTGCTTGCCGGCTGGGTTTCCAACAACAAGTTCTCTCTCTTTGGTAGCTTGCGCGCCTCGGCGCAGATGATCTCGTATGAGATTACGATGGGAATCAGCATCGTTGGTCTGATCGCGATTTACGGCTCGCTCGCACTCGACGAGATCGTGCTTCAGCAGGGCAAGGTGTTCCGTGTCCTCGGGCTGCCGATTCCGGCATGGGGTATATTCCTCAATCCGATCGCTTTCCTGGTCTTCTTCACATCGATGATGGCCGAGACCAAGCGAGCCCCCTTCGACCTTCCGGAAAGCGAGTCCGAGATTGTTGCGGGATACTTCACGGAGTATTCGGGCATGAAGTTTCTCGTCTACTGGCTCGGTGAGTTTGCCGAGGTGGTCGTCGCTTCAACGTTGGTCACGCTCCTCTTCTTTGGTGGCTGGCAGCTTCCATACTTCGACATTCGTTCCATCCCGACCAATCTGTGGGGCTATCTCCCTGGGTTCCTCGGCTTCCTCGAGACCTGGAACTTCCAGTGGGCTCCTCTCGTTGGCGCGATGATCTTCGGAGCCAAGGTTTCATTCTTCTGCGTGCTGCAAGTCATTATCCGCTGGACGCTTCCCCGTTTCCGATACGACCAGCTCATGAACCTGTGCTGGAAGATCATGCTGCCCGTAAGCATGTTGAACCTCGTTGCGACCGTGGCGCTCTTGCTCGGCGGATTTTTCTCTCTGGAGTAGCCAATGACCGCGGTGATGATCGTTTTTGGTATCCTCACGCTCGCTTCCGCGTGTGGAGTCGTGTGCAGCCGGCAGCCGGTGCATAGCGCGCTGTCCCTCGTGGCGACGCTCTTTCTCGTCGCGGTGCATTTTGCCTTACTCGGCGCACACTTCGTGGCGGCAGTCCAAGTTCTGGTCTATGCGGGCGCGATTATGGTGCTCGTGGTTTTCGTCATCATGCTGCTCGGCCTGGACGCGAACGTGCCGGAGGGAGTTGCCGGATGGGGGAGTTCTTTCGGCGCGCTTCTCACTGGTGTCGCGGCGGTTGTTTTCGGATACGTCGCGATTTCCGGCAGAAGCTTTTTCGCACTCAAAGAAGGCGCAGAGTTTTGGGCTGTGGATGGCACCACTGCGGGAATTGGAGCCAACCTCTATTCGAACCATATTTTCGCGTTTGAAGTGACCTCGCTGCTCATTCTTGCGGGCATCGTCGGCGCCGTGTTCCTGGGAATCGAAAAGAAGCGTCCGCTCAAAGCGGGACGGGGATTGAAATCGATGCAAGCGGCGCAGAAAGAGGAGGCACTTCGGTAATGGACGTCATCTCCGGATATCTCTTCCTCAGTGCAATGCTCTTTACGATTGGCGCGCTCGGCGTCTTGATCCGAAAGAACACGATTGTGATGTTCATGTGCGTCGAGCTTATGCTCAACGCTGCGAATCTTTCGCTCGTCGTGCTCTCGAATGCCTGGGGAACGAACGACGGTCACGTATACGTCTTCTTCGTCATGGCCGTCGCCGCCGCTGAGGCTTCGGTCGGCCTCGCCATCATCATCACGCTTTTTAGAAATTTCTACTCGATCCGGTCGGGAGATGCGTATCTCCTGCAGGGATAAATAGGAACGCTCATGGAACATACCGCCCTCCAATCGCATCACCTCACGCACCTTCCGGGCGCGACGATGGAGTTCGATCCTCTGACAGTCTTGTTGCTCGCTCCTTTAGCAGGGGCGTTCTTTATCTTTATGCGGAGCGGAACAGGCGAATCGTCCCAGAAGATGAGCGGCTGGCTTGCCACACTCTTTTCACTGGTCTCCTTTGTTACTGCAGTCTTCGCGTTCTCCGTTCTGAACGGGAGTGGGCTCGACTCGCTTACGTATAACGGCGGGAACTGGATGAGGGTCGGCGGATTTCAGGCGGATTTTAATCTCCGCCTCGATCAGCTCTCGGGAGTGATGTGCCTGATCATCACCGGTGTCGGGACGCTCATTCACCTCTACGCCATCGGATACATGGCGGAGGATCCACATCGGAAGCGGTTCTTTTCGTATCTGAATCTGTTCCTCTTCGCGATGTTAACCCTCGTCCTCGGCGACAATTTGCTGCTGATGTTTGTTGGGTGGGAGGGGGTCGGACTCTGCTCGTATCTGCTCATCGGATTCTGGTTCAAAGAGATGCCCAACGCCAACGCGGGGCAAAAGGCCTTTGTCGTCAATCGCATTGGTGACGCAGGCTTTCTGCTTGGAATCTTCGTCCTGTTTTGGAATGCGGGAGCCATCGACTTCCGGACGCTCGCGGCCTCGGTTGGCGCACTCCCACCGGGCGTCATCGAATTTGCGGCGTTCGCACTCTTCGTTGGCGCGATGGGGAAAAGCGCGCAGATTCCCCTGTATATCTGGCTTCCCGATGCGATGGCAGGGCCGACACCGGTCTCTGCGTTGATCCACGCGGCAACGATGGTCACCGCTGGCGTGTATATGATCGCGCGGATGAGCTTCCTCTATGCGCTCGCGCCGGAGACCTCTGCAATCATATTGCTCGTCGGATGCGCGACGGCTTTCTTGGCCGCAACAATTGCGCTCGTCCAGAACGACATCAAGAAGGTGCTCGCGTACTCAACCGTCAGCCAGCTCGGCTTTATGTTCATGGCAATGGGGGCCGGGGCGTATAGCAACGGGATCTACCACGTGTTGACCCACGCATTTTTCAAGGCGTGCCTCTTCATGGCGGCGGGCTCCGTTATCATCGGCTGCCACCATGAGCAGGACATGCGTCACTTCGGCGGTCTCCGGAAGACCATGCCGTGGACATTCATAACGTATCTCGTTGCAACGCTTGCCATCGCAGGGTTTCCGTTCCTGTCGGGTTTCTACTCGTAGGACGCGATTCTGTGGACGGTCTTCTACGCCGGGGGAATCCCCGCGCAGAATTCCGTGCTTGGCGTGCAGTTGAGTCACGCCTGTTGGGCAGTCGGGGCGCTGACCGCTCTTCTCACCGCATTCTATATGACTCGCTCGTTGGTGATGACTTTCTTCGGAGAGTATCGCGGCCACGCGCATCCCCATGAATCTCCGTGGGTCGTTACGGTGCCCCTCGTGATTCTCGCGATCTTGTCCGCAGGATTCGGTTTCTTGTTCGGCGAGGATTTCTTGCACTACCTCGGGGCGTGGACGCGGGCAGATCTTCAAGGTGGACACGAAGTGCTCGCCCATAATCACACGTATCACCTGCTCGAGAACGTTTCGATCGCCATCGCTCTCGCCGGCATTG
>JADYYL010000298.1 GCA_020853655.1 Deltaproteobacteria bacterium | reverse complement strand
TCTCTTACCGATCTTCTTCATGTATTCAGGGCTTAAC
The DNA here is from genome assembly GCA_020853655.1 of Deltaproteobacteria bacterium. Classification (GTDB taxonomy): domain Bacteria; phylum Bdellovibrionota_C; class UBA2361; order SZUA-149; family JADYYL01; genus JADYYL01. Next base: position 3,605 of record JADYYL010000298.1, on the reverse strand, counting down.
ACCCGCATCGATCTTGTTGTCGCCCCCTCGCTTTGGGTGACGACTCTCGCCGTCATCGCCATTGCGGTGGTCGGCAAAGGCGCGGCCTGCGCAATTGTCGCTCGGCTCTCCGGCGAAGGATGGCGCGCCGCCTGTGCGATCGGGGCACTTATGAATGCTCGAGGTTTGATGGAGCTCATCCTCCTGAATATCGGGCTGTCTCACGGCATCATAACGCCGGCCTTTTTTTCGATCATGGTGGTCATGGCTGTTGTGACGACGTTGATGGCGACTCCGCTCTTTCAATTGGCACTCTTCCAGTCCACGCTATCCTGTGCTGAGGTAGCTGGAATCCCACTTCGAGATCGGCACGAACCCGGCGCCCCTCAGGAACCAAAGGCCGCCAACGGATGAGAAGCGCATGAAAGACACTCTACGAATCAAGACCGTGATGACGCCGTTTCCTTATTCGGTCGATGCCACGCAATCGCTCGACGAGGCTGTCACGGTCATGAAGGAACACGACATTCGCCACCTCCCCGTGAGAAAGGACGAGGAGCTCCTCGGCATCCTTTCTGAGCGCGAGTTGCAGCTCATCATCGCCCGCGCAAAGAGTGACTCCAGTCAGAAGGAGCCTCTCGTCGGAGAAGTACTCTCGGGTCCGGCACATGTCGTGGACCTCCTCACTCCGGTGGCGGAGGTCGTCGAGGAGATGGCGCTTCATCGACTCGGCGCGGTGCTCGTGACGAAGTCCGGAAAGCTTGTCGGGGTATTTACCGCGACGGATGCATGCCGCTGCCTAGCGGACATTCTCCGCGAGATGGAACCGGAACCGGAAGATCCGAGTCGCCGCAAGGCCGTTTCAATTTAGGCACGCGACCCGTTCACTTTCGACGTTTCGCGATGACCGCCACATGATCGAGCGGGTGTTGATCGTGCTCGACGTGCAGAACCTCACATGAGGAATCGATCAGAATCTGCAGGAAGCCGTTTACTCCGAGCGAGCTGTATCCGAATCTCATGCCCGAGAACTCTCCTTCGATCTCTCCCCGAGGGGCTCCGCACGTGAAGAGAAGGACGCCGTCGATCTCCAGTGCGGCGCAGAGCTTCTTCAGGACCGGTTCTTGATCGTCGAACGGGAGATGAAATGTGCTGTCCCAGGCTGTCATCAGCCGATAGCTCTTGGACGGAATCCAATCACGAACGTCGAGCACACTGAAGATCGTATCGGGAAGACCTTCGCGTGCGGCCCGAATCATCTCGGAGGAGATATCGATTCCTTCCGGCTGGAAACCTGCTTCTCGCATGTGTTTGAGGAAGCGGTTAGAACTACCGCACCCCACATCAAGCGCTGCCCCAGCGGTAGTACTAAACGCGATCGCGCGCTCGAGCTGGGAGATGCCATAATTGGATGCTTGGTGCTCCGCGCGCCACGAATCAGCAATGATGTCGTAATTCTGGCCGATACGCTCGGGTTTCACGATTCTATCCCTCCCCTGGACTCGCAGGCGAACTCCGGTGCCAGAGCATCTCCCAGAACAGTCTCATGAGCTGCTCGAGCTCACGATTCTCGACGAGGATACCAAACGATCCGCGCTTCGAACTGAAGAACGACACCTTACCGGTATCGTAGATTCCCATGCCCATAGAGACATTAACGCCGGGCGGCGCGTAGCGAATCTCTCGCAAATTGCGCGCGCCATGGGCAGACGTTTTGAACTTAAAGTCCTTGCTTCGAAACCGAATCGTTCGCACCCACACGCCCGCCGCAATTCGCTTCCTGTCGATGACGTTCATGAACTCCACACCGCCAACGGCCTCGCTCACATCTGTGCCAGGCCAGATGTAGAGGACTTCCTTTCGGCATCGTGGCTCTTCCTTCACGATGTTGCGCGTCTGTTCCGAGCCTTCGAAGTAGCTCATCCGGGGTTTGTCTGTCGCAGAGTTGGCGCGTGCAGCAAACTCCGGGAGTGCTCGTTCCAGATCTCGGAGAGCATCTCGCTGAAGATCAACCAATCGCTCTGGTGATTTCGCTTGATACACACTGCGTCCGCGCACAGTGCTTCTTGAGATGAGCCCGCGTTCGATGAGGCGATCGATGAAATTGTAGATCGATGTTCGCTTGATCCCAGCGCGGTCGGCAACCGGCTTAATGGTGCTCGCGCCGAGTTCGAGAAGGGCAAGGTAAGTCTTCGCTTCCTTAGGACTCAGGCCAGCTTGATGAAGGAGATGCAGGTAATCCATATCGTCTGAATTGTAGACGCTTGGTGCCTCAGTGTCGAGGCCAACAGCCCGAAACACCACATAAATCAGCGCTTCATGTAGAAAAAGTCAGAGTCATCCACGTCTGTTTTTCCATCATTCACATAACTCTCTCGTTGTTTGTACTCTATCTCCCAACGAGGACGTATGCCGCAGGAACAGTTGTCTCAATCATCGCCGCAGCCACAACAGCAAGACGCGAGCGCGAGCTCCGCGCAGCCCCCGTTGGTGACGCTGGGATATAATGCGTTGCAAATCGGAATGACCCCTCAGGTCTACGGTGACAGCGACAAAAATTATCGCGCCAGAGTTTACTCGAATCTCGGAATCGAAGGGGACAAGCTTCATCTTCGGTTCCAGGGTCTCAACGAGCACGGTGTTGAGTATACGTTCGGTCGCAATAGCCTCAGGGCCGGTGCCTCTCAGTTTCCAGTCGACATTGTCGTGGCGTCCCGCTATCTCGGCACCGCAACTCAGGACGTTGGAGTTCTCGATCTTGGTGTTGGGGTTCGAGTTGATATCGGCAAGCTCCCGCTCATCGACTACGGGTTCGCCGATGTCATCAAGCACACCGGAGTCGGCAGCTCGCACTACTCGGGACCGGAAGCGGTGACCTTTTGGGGAAAGCAGATGGGTCCCATCACTTTGGAATCGACGATGGCGAAGAAACAAGGCGCGCCGCTGTTCGCCGAGTTCGAGGTACTGATGAAGCCCGTCACCTCCGTGAAGGGCGTCGGCCTCCGCCCCTATGCAAGGAGCGAAAGCTTCGATTTCAGCGCGCATACATTCACCGTTGGCTTACAGCTTCAGTTTGCACCGAAGCCATAACCTCCAGCGAACGTCGCGGGGAGACGCGACCATCGCCGTCCTCCTCGTATGGTTGAGTGTTCGCGAGAATGAGTCGATAAAGAGGGATGCTGACACGCCTCTTCCTCATTCTCGCGTTCGCGCTCCTGCCGGCTCCAGGGGGAGCCCAAACGCGTCTGTCTCAAGTCGACAGCTGGGCGTATCAGCTTCAGGATATCGCCCTCGACGACCTCATCTCATCAACCTTCGATGTTGTCGTGATCGACTATTCGCGCGACGGATCGCAGTCGGAGGCTTTCTCGCCCCAGGAGATCGGTGCTGTTCGAGCGACCGGAAAGGTCGTCCTCGCGTACCTCAGCATTGGAGAAGCAGAGGACTATCGCTACTACTTCCGGAGAGGTTGGGTGACTCGCAAGCGCCGGGCACCGTGCGGCGTCGCGCTCAACGACCAATCACCACAGTGGCTGGACCGTCCCAATCGGAATTGGTGCGGAAACTACAAAACAAAGTTCTGGAACCGCGAGTGGCAACGGGTGGTGTTCGGTCGGCCGAGTGGT
>JADYYL010000297.1 GCA_020853655.1 Deltaproteobacteria bacterium | reverse complement strand
TGTAGTTGCGCACGCCGCGCGCCCGCATCTCACGCTGCATATCGTGCCAGGGGACGTAGGCGCGTTCGGCCAGCATGTCCGGCCGCTGGTTGACGAGGTCGTAGAGGCAGGCGACGCCCAGGTTGGACATGCCGACCTCGTAGGTGTCGGGAAAGCAAAGCGCGAATCGGAAGTCGATCGCCGCTTCGTCTTTCACGACGGAGTTCAGTTCGCCGCCGAGATACTGGGCCGGGCGATTGATCTCCAGGAGCTCGGCTGGAGTGATGTCGGGAAGGATCGGGAGTCGAGACATGAGCACTCATGAAGTCGCCGCGTGAGTCGCCACGGCGTGCATTGCGGTTGGATCAGACGAGAGATTCCGTCGGTGCAGGGTAAAGAATAGAGGCAGGAAGATCAATCAGAACGGGGCTTCGCGTTCTCTGCGGATCGCGTCCGGGTCGGATGTTACCCGAGTTGTGGACACCTCTCTCCAAAGTAGTTCATGCGGATTAAAGTTCGCCTTGCGCTTCTGACCCGGTTTCTGTATATCCGACCAGTTCCGTGTCAGTATAACCAAACCTCCGGAAACCTCCCCGTTCCATGCGCGTTACTCGCTTAGAAATCTTCGGCTTTAAGTCGTTCGTCGACCGCTTCGTCCTCAATTTCGACGAGAATATAATCGGTATCGTTGGTCCAAACGGCTGCGGAAAGTCGAATATCGTCGACTCCCTCCGTTGGGTCCTCGGAGAGACGCACGCTCGTCAACTTCGGGGGAACGTCTTTGACGACCTGATCTTCAACGGGTCGCAGACCCGTCGCCCGCTCGGGATGGCTGAGGTGTCGCTCACGATCCGCCCGCGCGAGAGCTGGTCGAAGTCAAACGTTGTGCGCGTTACTGCACCCGGCCTTGCTGAGGACGTGGTGGTCACCGCTGAGCAACTCCCTCAAAACGGGAACGGGGCGGAAACCGCCGAGGGGACGCCCGAGCTGACGGACGAATGGCTTTCGGCGGATGAGCTTAACGAACGACTCGAAAGTGTGCCCGCCGCTCCAGCTCTCGAGCCCGTCGATGCGGCTGCCTCAGGGGAAGCCCCGGCAACGAGCTTCATGGATATTCCCGGTCTTTTCCAGGCGGAAGAGATCCAGCTCACCCGCCGACTCTATCGATCTGGCGAGAGCGAATACTTCATCAATCGGGTTCCATGCCGTCTTCGGGACATGATCGAGTTTTATCGACTCATCGGCCTGGGTGCGCGTGGATTGAGCATCGTACAGCAGGGACAGATTGCAGAGATCATCTCTCGCAAGCCGCTCGAGCGTCGTGAACTCATTGAAGAGGCTGCTGGAATCGCCGGATTCCGCGCGCGGATCGAAGTGGCCGAGCGAAAGCTTGAGAAGACAAACACCAACATCGCTCGCTTAAATGACCTCGTGAACGAGATCGAGAAGCAGGTTCGCTCGCTTGCCCGGCAGGCGAAACGCGCGCGCGATCGCTCCGAACTCAAAGCCCAGTTGAAAGACTTGGAGCTTTCGATTTTCCGTGCTCGGGTCGCCCTGACGTCTGAGCGCGAAGCGAACAGCCAGAACGCTCTCGCCGGCTTGGAGCGGCAATTTCAAGAGCTCGAAGAGCGACTTTCGATCCACTCGGCGAAGAACACCGAGTCCACCGCGGAACTCGAAGTCTGGGAGCAACGCATTGCGGATGTTCGGCTGAAGCGCGATCGCTTGATGGCCGAGATTACCCAGCGCCAGAGCGAACGAAGTGAGCGCGAGCTTGCGCTGTCTCGACTCGAAGGGCGGATTCGACTCGTCGAGAACAACCTTCGTCGTATCGATGAGCGCAAGGAAGCGATCGGTGTTGAAATCGAGCGGCGTCGCATTGATTTCGAGCGTTTCCAGGTTCGCCAAGATGAGATCCAAGCGAAGCGGGGAACTGCGGAAGAGCGGCTCAAGGCGCTCGAGTCGCGGGAAAATGCAGAGAAGACAGAGCACGACGCAAACCTCGAAGCGCGAATCGCGGCAATCCAATCTGAGCTGACTTCTTTGCCGGAACTCTCGATCGAGATCGCCGCACTCGAAGCCAATACAAAGCGATTGCGCGAAGCGCTCCGAACCGAGAATGGTGCGACGCACGAGAAGCGTATTCGAGCCGCCTCGCTTGAGAGCGAAATTCGCTCTATTCAGTCTCAGTTCCAGGCGTTTGCAGAGCACGTCAAGAAAGGTGCCGGACTCGATGATGATGCCATCGAACAGTCTGCCCCGTTACTTGCTAAGCTTCGCGCCCCTGAACACCTGCAGCGCCCGCTTGCCGCTGTTCTCGGTGAGCGCGGAAAATACCTCGTGACTCAAGAGTCGCGCCAGCTCGCGGAACGTTTCCAGACGAAGAAAGAGCGTGACAAGGGGTCTCCGTCGCAGTTTGGCGTGCTCGATGCCACCTACAACGGCGTGGCCGGTCGGCGCGATCTCCCGTCGACGCCCACGAGTGGTGGTCGCAGAATCCTCGAAGAGCTCGATATCGATGGTGATGTTCAGTCACTGATGTCTGCGCTTCTCGGACACGTCTATCTCTGCACGGATATCGTTCAAGCGCAGTCGGTCGTGGCGGAGCTTGCCCCGACGCACGGTGAAGTCATCGCGGTCACCCCGGACGGTGAAGTCGTCGCCCCCTGGGGTTGGCATACGACCGAAGGGAAAGGGGCGACGTTCTCTTTTGCTCGAGTCATTGAACAGCGGACCACCGAACTGCAGACGGTTCAAGCAGAGCACGATTCTGCTCGTGAGCGAGCGCGTGGAGTGGAGTTGGAACTCGCTCGTG
>JADYYL010000296.1 GCA_020853655.1 Deltaproteobacteria bacterium | reverse complement strand
AGAGCGAGATGAAGATCCGGGGCACGCGAACAAACGCTTAGGCCAGTCGAAGAGAACGCATATAGCCATTATTCAGATTCTGGGGCGGGCGTGATGTGAAAGCTTGACCGCTCCATGAAGGAGCCTCTCAGTCATATCAATGACTTGGGACCGTCAAGCACCCCTCCCTCCCCCGGAACCCTCTTTCCTGGCATGGGCGCCATTGTGAGGGATCCGCACTTCGATGAAACCTTTGGCCGCTGGAAGACTCTAAATTTCCATGGCGGAAAAGAAGCAACGAAAGTCGGACTCCATCGATAGATACTTCGCTGGGATCATTTACGTCAGCTGCTTAATCACCATCATAGGCAGCGCGCTTGCGGGGTGTCGAATCATCGAGATCACCTGGCGGGTGACGCTGGTTTTCGCGGTTCTTTCGATTGCGAAGCGCATCATAATCAGGTCCTGGGACTCGTGGCAGGAAACGATGCATAGCGGCGGCGGACATGCGACGCGACAGTCGAAAGGCTGAGCGGTGAGACCCTCGTAGTCCCTGAGGGTGCGTTCTTCGAGAAGTCTGAATCGATCGGGTTCCTACGAACGGGATGTGAGACTCAATGGCCGTCAAGCCCAAGAAGAAAGAAGAGAAAGACGAGAAGAAGGAATCCTTCCGTCAGATCTCGGACGATGAGCGCGAAGAGCTTATTCGAGCTTTTCTTCCGCTTGTGAAGCGCGTGGTTCATCGCCTCGCAGGCCGCTTGCCTGCAGAGGTCGATATCAAAGAGATGCTGAACTCCGGCATCATCGGACTCGTCGACGCGCTCGAAAAATACGACCCACGACACGAAACCAATTTTTCTACCTACGCACAGTTCCGAATCCGCGGCGCCATCCTGGACAGCTTCCGCTCTCAGGACTGGGCGCCTCGATCGTTGCGGCACAAAGCGCACAAACTTGAGAATGCTTACATGCGACTCGAGCAGGAGCTCGGTCGACCCGCGGACGATACCGAAGTCGCGGCAGACATGGGCGTGGACATCGAAACGTTGCAGAAGATGCTCAGCGAAGTCTCAAGTGTCGTCATGCTCTCGTTTGAAGAGCTCGGCTTTGGACATGGAGAAGATCGCTTCCTCGCCGAAGATAACGTTGCAAGCGCTCGGCCCGATCCATTGAGCAATCTGCTCGACACGGAGCGGGTGGAGATTATCGCGCGCGCGTTGGATCGGCTTCCGGAGAAAGAGCGCCTCGTCATCACGCTGTACTTCTATGAAGAGCTAAACCTCAAAGAGATCGGCGAGATCATTGGGGTGACTGAGTCCCGCGCTTCGCAGATTCGCTCGAGAGCTCTCTTGCGACTCCGCTCTTATCTCAAGCGCGCACTATAGATTTGCTCTCAGTCCAAGGTAATCTCGAAACTGTTTGCTCATCCGAGCCGCCTTCTTCGCATTGTGTTCAAGCGCAATACTTGATCGGCTCGCGCCGTCGACGATGCGATAGAACCCCATCACATTGAAGTCGTTCAGGCGCTTCACCTTCCGAAAGAGTTGGTCGAGCTTCCTCGTCGCGCCGGGTTCCAGAGTCACAGTGAGAACGTAGTCATCGATGACTGAGTAGTACTTCGGATCTCCCTCAAACGGACCTTTCGCAAAGGACCAGTGATAGGTAGCGGGATCCCAAGTCGCCGCCGCCGCACGATCCAAAACCGAATCGTCCCCCACAATCATATACACATGGAAGTTCCCCTTTCGATGAACCTCCATGTACTGGCGTTGTAATTCGACATCGAGAAACGAGAACCACGCGTGAGGCGCCCACTCGTAAAGGACTCGAGTGGGCGAGCGGCTGAACAACAGGAAAAATAGCTGCACCCAAAAGTTATCCATCCGGCGAAGCGACGAAAACTTCCATTTTACTTTCGCACCCGGCGCGGGGAGCGTCGACGAAAGCAAATCGGCTGAGACGTAGCGAGAGTAAAGACTCTCCGCGAAATGCGAGAGCGAGAGCACCCAGTGGAAAGAGAGACGAAACTGACGCCCTTCCTTCACCACGACTCCCTGTTGAATGAGATTGTTGAGCTCCGCGTAGATCGCGACGTGACTCAGCTTCCGATAGGTCTGCCCAATCGAACGGTGAATCTCCGCCGCGGTTGCTACGGGAACAAGCGCGAACTGTGACACGATTGCGTCGGCGAGTTTCAGGCCGTTGGACAGGAGCATGCGGCAGCCTCTCGTTTTAAGTAAAACTTAAATTACGCCGTCTGACTGAGCGTTTCAAGCGGATTTCCATGATTCCCCTTAGCATTGGGCAAGACGAGGCCGCCGAGTAGGGGTGTGCAGAACCCTGAGCGGATCGTACGCACGGACAAAGAGCAGCTCAGAATCGCTCGATGCGATTTCGAGCGATCGCATGGTCGCGCACCCTGCAACGGTCTTGCGAAAGACGCGGTGTTCACGGACGTGCACGTCCAGTTTCACCGTGGACTATCGAAGGGATGATGATCCCCTCGATAGTCCATGGCGGACTGAGGAGGTTGCATGAATGAGCTTTGCACTGTGCGTGGCGGGTGGTGTCGCGAGTGTGGTTGGAGCAGCGCTGGAGCTCGGGAGTATCGAGCAGAAGTGGGCGTTCCTCGCCTCCGGCGTGTTGTTCCTGATTGGAGCGCGGATTGCCCGTAACTGGTTCATGGTGCTGCTCGAGGTGATCTTCGTCGCCGCGGCCATCGCAGCATTCGTCGAGGACATGCGCGTCCTGGTGGGATTGTGCTTCGTGTTCTTCTTGCCGACGGCGGCGATCTTTCACGGCCTGCAGAAGAAGGGCGCAATAGCCTGGAATACTCGGCAAGAGTGGATCGGCCTGAGCATGGTTGTTGTTACCGCGATGGGGGTGCTGACCAGTTACGTTCCGGCACTTTTCGCTGGCAATGCGCTGATTGGGGTTTTCAATCTCTGGCGAGGAATCAACGGTGATCGCTCCGCCTGGGTGTTTGTCGCGGTCGCGGGGATCTTCTGCGCGTTAATCGTGCGCGGATGACCCGGAACGGCATACTTCGAACCGCGGGCGGTATCAATCGATACGCCCGCGGCGAGAGCCCACGAGTCAGAATGAAGGTTATATGCAAACGCCCCATCCGATGGAGACGAGGGTCTCTCTCGGATGGGGCGTTTCTCTTTGAGAGCGCGGTTTACTTGAAACGCTTCTCCACGTCGCGCCAGTTCACGACCTTGAAGAAATTCTCGACGTATTCAGGACGTCGATTTTGATACTTCAAGTAGTAGGCGTGTTCCCAGACGTCGATGACGAGCAGCGGCTCAACGACCCACTGGGTGAGGTTCTGGTGTTTCTCCGAGATCAATATTTCGAGTTTGTCCGCCGGCCAGTTCCGCACAAGAAGCGCCCATCCCGAACCCTCGACCGCTCCCGCCGCAGCTTTGAACTGCGCTTCGAACGCTTCGTACGATCCGAAGTCCTTCTTGATCTGGTCCGCCAACTTCCCTTCCGGCTTTCCGCCAGCGTTGGGAGCCATGTTCTTCCAGAAAATGTTGTGCAGGAAGTGTCCTGAACCGTGAAACGCGAGCTCTCTCGACCAGTGCTTCACCAGCGCGAAGTCCTTCGACTCTCGGGCGGCGGCGAGCTTCTCTTCCGCGT
>JADYYL010000295.1 GCA_020853655.1 Deltaproteobacteria bacterium | reverse complement strand
TGCCCCAGCAACTCGAGAGGCCGCGCGAGCTCCCGCGACATTTCTGCCGCCGCTCATTCGGCGCCGATGTAGCAACCTCACACGCGCCTCCCTTGAAGTCGCTCATGCCTGCGTTCCAGGGGAGGAGGCCTCCAACGTCGAATCGGTTTTCGTGTCACGCCATGGAGAAGCCGAGGTAACGGAGAAGGTACTCGAAGCGCTCGCACGCGGAGAAGCGCCATCACCCAATGACTTCAGTGTCTCCGTTCATAATACCGCCTCCGGATTGTTCTCGATTCACACAAAGAATCTGCTTCCCTCAACGGCGATAGCAGCCTCAAGCTTTTCGCTGGAGGCTGCCTTTGCCGAAACGTCGAACGCCTTCGCTCGCAATCGTGGGGCGCACGACGTGCTCGTCGTCGTAGCCGACATGCCCTGCCCTGACGTTTTCGAGTTTCAGGAAACGAGCCCGTGCTTCGCGTTGGGAATGCTTTTCACCTGCAGAGCAGAAGACGCCAGTCGTCTGACCTGGACGTTGCGAGCGTCCAATGGCCCGGAGATGCAAAGCCCTCTCACCTCGAGCCCGTCAGAGGTTGCGTGGCTTCGCTGGGCGTTCTTAGGTGCAGACCAATTCGGTCCTCTCGGAGGCGGGACGCGACTCCAATTGCGCCGCGAGGGAGTTGATTGGAATCAACTTTTCACCTCGCCTCCCTCACACGTGACCACTTCGCGAGAAGCGGCATGAAGAGGAGCACGCGTGCCACGCACAGTTCTGCGTTCGAAAGCCGATGGTGGCGAGTTCCTGCGACCGGACTTTGCTTTCTTGTCTTTTTTGGCGGGGCTGCACTTTTCGCGTGCGCCGTCACGGTCCTTCGGTTGCTCATTCGCGACCACGCGCGGAGGGGCCCGATGATCCACTTGCTCCTTCGACGCTCACTCGCGTTTTTTCGACACCTCATGTCGTTCCTCGGACTTGTTCGCTTTCGTATTCGAGGCGACCTACCCAAAGGACCATTCGTTCTCGTGTCGAACCATCCCACGCTTATTGATGCCCCGCTGCTTCTCGGGCTCATCCCGAATGCCACATGCATCGTCAAGAATTCGCTCGAGCGGAGCTGGAGCTATCATGTCGCCATCGAGGAACTGGGCTATATCCCGAACGGCGAATCTCAACATTTCATTGAGCGATGCATCGACGCTGTTCGAGGAGGTCGCCCGCTCCTCATCTTTCCTGAGGGAACGCGTTCGGACTCTTTACGAAGTTTTGAGCGTGGCGCAGCAACTATCGCACTTCGCGCTGGAGTGCCGCTCCTCGCTGCGGTGCTCACATGCGATCCGCCGATGTTGGGGAAGGGATCTCGTTGGCACGAAGTTCCGCCTCGATCGGTTGACTTCACTATTTCCATTGAATATCCTCAATTTTTCGCACAGAACGAATCCGTCACCTCCGTCTCGGACGCAAGCGAGATATCGCTCCAGCGGGGACAGTCTATCCGAATGACGGCGGAACTTGAGAATTTTTACCGAGAGCGTCTAGCCAATGAGTAGTAGCAACGCGGCCACGAGTGCGCCGGAGCAAAACCTTGAGCAACTCGAACTGGAGTTAAAGCAGTTCATCATAGAGACACTTGCTCTCGAGGAGCTCACCTCATCCGACATTGAAAGCGAGGGAACGCTCTTCGGAGATGGCCTCGGTCTGGACTCGGTTGACGCGCTCGAACTCGCCGTCGCATTGCAAAAGAAATACGGCGTTGTCATCGATCCCAAAGACGAGAATGTCGCCAATCACATGCGCAGCGTGCGGTCGCTTGCCGCTCTTGTCGCGAGCCGCCCTCAATCGTAAATATGACGATCGACAATGAGATGAATAAGAAGGGCAGCGATAAAATGGAGTCGCGATCCGAGATATCGACCTCCGTTGCCTCCCTCATCTCGACGGAGTTCGGTGTGCGGAGGGACATAATCCGCCCGGAGGCAAAGCTCATCGATGACCTCGGCTTGGATAGTATCGACCTCTGCGACGCGCTCGTCCGACTCGAGGGGATGACCGGCAAGCCGTTCCCGCTGGAACGATTCCGTGGTGTTGTGACCGTAGACGATTTTGTCGAGCAGGCATCGAAGATCGTGCTCGACCCGTCGAACCCAACCGAATCGCACCGATGAGTGGGGAGCCGGAGTACCTCGAGCAGTCGCATACGACCGGTGGATTTCGCACCGAGTTTTACATCCCGGATACCCTTTGTTACCTTGCCGGACACTTCCCCGACGCTCCGCTCGTCCCTGCGTTCGCGCAGATCCAGTGGGTCATTGAGTCATTGCGATTGCACTTCGATGAACCCTGTCGTTCCTGGTCGATTGAGCGCGTGAAGTTCGTTGCGCCACTGTTTCCGTCGCGAACCTATCAGATGGAGATCGCGCGTGATGGCGCAACACCGCGCTTCCAGTTTCGTATCTCGGATGCCACGAATGTCTGCACCACCGGAAGCCTCCGCACCTCCCCTCAGAACTGATTCCGCCCCAGCTCATCGCCCGTGCGTGGTTGTTCCCGTTTACAACCATCTTGGTGCCCTCCGTGAGACCGCGCGCCGCCTCGCCGCGTTTCCGTATGACGTGTACTTCGTCGATGACGGCTGCACTGACGGCAGTTCTTCAGAATTGGATCGCATCGCAGCAGAGAACCTTCGCTTTCATGTCATCCATCGAGCACGGAACGGCGGAAAGGGTTTGGCCGTGGTGGATGGCGCTCGCGCGGCAGTTGCCGCGGGCTTCACTCATGCCGTGCAGATCGACGCGGACGGGCAGCACAACATCGAAGACCTTCTCCTCTTTATTCGCGCGAGTGAGCACGAGCCGAGCGCTCTCGTGCTTGGCGCTCCGATTTTTGACGATTCGGCGCCGAAAGCGCGTCTCTGGGGGAGAGAGATCTCAAACGTGCTCTCGAGGCTGCAGACGCGCTTTGCTCGTGAAGGAGCGGCTCCCGTGGACGTGCTTTGCGGGTATCGTTGCTACCCACTGCGTGAGCTCCTTGTGGTTGCCCCACGCGTTGGAGCTCGTATGGATTTCGACATCGATGTCCTTGTCAGACTGAGCTGGCGTGGAGTGCCGATTCGAAATGTGCCAACGAAGGTCACGTATCCCTCCGATGGCGTCTCGCATTTTCGTTACCTAGGCGACAATATCTCGCTCATCGGGCTTCATACACGGCTCCTCCTGCAAGCCGCGACTCGACCGTTTCGACGCTCATCGGTCGTCACCGGTCCGCGTTGGACTCGCGCCGCAGAGCGAGGTTCCGAGTTCTGGGTTCGCTTTCTTTTCACGGCCTGTCGCCTGATGGGGAGAAGATTCTGCAACGCGTTGGCCTACCCAGCGACGGCATACTTTGTCGCCGCGAACTCCGCCTTCCGCCGCTCGTCTCGTGATTATTTCGTGAGACTCCGCGGACGAGATTGCTCCGGCGTCGCTCTCGCAGATGTATACCGGCACTGTCTCGCCTTCTCCCATTCCCTTATCGATCGAGTTGCTGTTTGGTCCGGACAGTTGGGCGACGTCGAATGTCGATGGCACGGCCGAGACGAGGTGCGGGCACGATTGGCGAGTGGAAGGGGTGTCGTCATGTTGAGCGCACACGTCGGCAGTGTCGAGATCTGCCGCGCGCTCGGTTCCGACCTTCCTCACTTTCGACTACACGCGCTCATGTACACAGAGCACGCCGCGCGCTACAACCGAATACTCAAAGAGGTGAATGCAGATGCTCACGTGCGAGTCATCCCCGTAGAGAACGTCGGTCCAGAGCTTATTTTTAAGCTTCGAGAGCGACTCGAGGACGGTGATTGCGTCGGAATCTTGGGAGATCGAGTACTCCCGTCATCGAGCGAGAAGCGCTGCGCTGTCGACTTTCTCGGCTCGCCAGCTGATTTTCCTGCAGGTCCATTTATCCTCGCCTCACTGCTCGAGTGCCCCGTTTTCTTCGTTGTTTGCCTCCGGGCGGTCGACGGCTCGTATGACGTCCACTTCGAACTCTTCGACGAGCGGATTGAGCTCCCTCGACAAGGTCGGGAAGGCGCGCTCCTAGCCTGCGTGCAGCGCTACGCATCACGGCTTGAGCACTACGTGCGCAAGGAGCCCTATCAGTGGTTCAATTTCTATGATTTTTGGGAGCGCGGCGATCGCACACCCGAGACGCGAGAGCGGTCCAGCTAGTTGGAGATTGGGAACGCGCGGAAGATGAGCGACGTGTTCACACCGCCGAACGCGAAGTTATTGACCATCACGTGTTCGGTGTCGATCGAGCGGCCAGCGCCTCGTAAATAATCGAGATCGCCACAACGAGGGTCCACGTTCTCAAGATTCTTGATCGGAGCGAACCATCGCGACCGCTGCATCTCCAGCGTCAGCCAGGTTTCCAGCGCGCCGGTGGCACCGAGAGTGTGTCCTTGAAAGCTCTTCGTCGCTCCGACAGGCGTTCCATTTCCGAAAAGCGCCGCAGTCGCTTGCGATTCGGCAATGTCTCCCAGCTCCGTTCCCGTCGCGTGCGCATGCACGTAACCTATCGAACTCGGCGAGAGCCGGGCATCGGTGAGCGCCATCTCCATTGCGCGGCGCATCTGCATCGGCTCCGGATTGGTGATATGCGAGCCGTCGCAATTCGTCCCGAACCCGACGACCTCAGCTAAAATCGGAACGCCACGTGACTGCGCATGGTCGAGCGCCTCAAGCACAATGGTCCCGGCCCCCTCCGAGACGACAAGACCATCGCGATCCGAATCGAATGGCCGAGGGTTCGTCGACGGCGCTTCATTCTTCGTGCTTGCAGCGCCCATCGCGTCGAAAAGACCGGTCAAGCCCACGCACAGTTCCTCTGCACCACCCGCAACCATCACATCGGTGTATCCACTTCGGATTGATTCGTAAGAGTATCCGATCGCTTGACTCCCCGAGGTGCACGCGCTGCACGTCGGATACATCCGTCCGCGAAGATGAAAGAACAGTGACACGTTGGCGGCACAGCAATGGCTGAGAACCTGAACGTAGGAACTCGCCAGAATTCCCCGAGTGTTTTTCTGTGACCAAGCGCCGCCGAGGCGCATAAGCATCTCTGCGCCGCCGAGGCATGAGCCGTAGGCGACTCCGATCCGGTCGGCGAGGTCCGGGCGGTCAAGAAGTCGCGCCTGCGCCAACGCAGCTTCGCTCGCTCGGACGGCGAGCAGCGCCCCGCGGCTCATGCCGCGGAGCCGCTTTCGATCGTAGTGAGCTGGAAGCGGTCCCTCTTCGACCTTCCCGGCAAGCTTCGTTTTCAATCCATCGAACTCGTCATACCGGGGCAGGGTCGTCACACCGCTCTCGCCGGCGCGCAGACGACGCTCGATGGTCTCCCAGTCGTTGCCGAGAGGTGAGATTCCGGACATCCCGGTGACGACGACGCGCCTCAAGCGATACCTCCATTCATCGAAATCACCTGACCCGTGATGTATCCCGCTTGTTCAGACAAGAGATATCGAACGAGCGACGAAACCTCTTCGGGCCGCCCCAGACGCTTCATGGGAATGGACTCCACGATCTCAGGTGCGGCGTGGTCGGCCATGTCGGTTTCGATCAGTCCCGGAGCCACGCAGTTCACGGCAATCTGCCGCTTCGCTAACTCTTTTGAGAGCGCTTTCGTAGCGCCGATCACTCCGGCTTTCGCTGCACTGTAGTTTACCTGGCCGCGCACGCCGATCATTCCTGAGAGCGAAGAGAGGGTCACAATTCGTCCGCCGCCTCGCAGCTGTATCATCGGCATGACGAGCGGACGAAGAACGTTGTAGAAAGAATCGAGGTTCACTCGAACAACAAGATCCCAATCCTCGTCCGTGAGCCCGGGGAACGGACCGTCGCGAACGATCCCGGCATTCGCCACCACTCCGTAGAAAGCACCGCGCGCCGCAATCTCACGTTCGAGCTCGTCGCGGGCGCGCGCTCTATCAGAGATATCGAAGAGGAGGATGGCGCTCACAGAACCGCCAGCTTCTCGGACCGCATCTGCCGTCTGTTCGGCGGCAACTCGATTCTCTCGTCCGTGCAGAACGATATCAAATCCATCTCGAGCCAGGTCAACGGCAATCGCCCTTCCGATTCCGCGCGTGGAACCCGTGACGAGGACGCGCCGAGATTCCCCTTCTTTTCGTATGCTCATGTTTGAACTTTCCCAAATGCAATTGAAAGCCTCCCGTGCATGAGAACCTCTCCGCTTTGTTCATCAAGGAGCGAGCAGTCCAAGAGCGACATGTCGCTCCCTCGAGAGAAAACCTCTGCTCGCGCGATGAACGGCGTGCCCAGCGCAAGCGTCGCTCGGTTGCAATGAAACGAACGAAGACTGGCAACGACTCCCCCCTGGACCGGAGGGGACCCCGCAGCGGGATCGGCACACAATAACGCACTTGCCTGCGCAAGGTACTCTATCCCGATCGCGGCAGGGATATCGACGCCACAATCGGGATCGTTCGATCGGCAACGAATGCGACAAGAGATTCCACTCTCGCTTCGCTCCACGATCTCGTCGATGAAACGGCACTCCCTCCCATGAGGGAGAACATCTTCCCAATTCGCAGACGATCCTTCCTCTGGTCGATGACGATCCGTCACGCGGCACCACCACTCTCTCCGCCGAGAACAACGGAGCAATTGCTTCCACCGAAGCCAAAAGAGTTGCTCATGCAGAGGGCGCGACCGGATGGTCGGACAACCCGCGGCGCAGTCACGAGGTCGAGCGCCGGAAGCTCCGGATCGAACTCACCATCGAAACAGTGACGCGGAAGCCGAAGCTCGCTTGTTGTGAGATAGGCGTCCAACGCAAGCCAGCAAAGACCGATCTCCAGTCCCCCGCTCGCCCCGAGGGTGTGCCCAACCAGCGGCTTGGTTGAACTACAAGCAACCCCTTTCGGAAAAGCGGCGTGCACCGCAAGGGATTCCATTCGGTCGTTGGCCGGCGTGCCGGTGCCATGCAGGTTCAAATAGTGAATCGCCTCGGGCCCGAGCCCGCTATCGTCGAGCGCTGCTCGCATAGCGCTCAACGCGCCACGACCCGAAGGCTCCGGAGCCGATATGTGATGAGCGTCTGAAGCTTCACCACAGCCAAGAAGCTGAACGCCTCCCGCATCGCGCGTCAAAAGAACCCATGTGGCCGCCTCACCAACGTTGATGCCCGCGCGGTTCTTACTAAATGGATTCGTCCCTTCGGCCGCCAAAAGTTCGAGCGCACCGAATCCCTCAAGCGTCATGGCGCAGAGAGAATCACTGCCGCCGACGATGACGGCATCGCACATTCCGGACTCGAGGAGACTCCTTCCCGCTTGAAATACTTTTGCGCTCGAGGAGCACGCGGTGGAGATCGTGTAGCGAACTCCACCGACTTGGGCGGCCGCTGCCACGAGCTCTGCGGTGCTTCCCATCTCCTGCGGTGTATACGAGTAGCCCGGTGGACGGATGCCGTTGCGACGAAGCGCGAGCAAGCTCTCTTCCGTTGCAGCAATGCCGGAAGTGCTCGAGCCGATGACGACTCCGACCCGTTCCGACGAGTACCGCTCGACCGCATTGCGAACCTCGCATTCGATCTGGAGATAGGCGGCATAAACAAGCCGCGCATTTCGCGATTCGTAGACGGCGAGACGATCGGGGACGGCGCAGAGATCCCGTGCCGCTTCCCCTATCATCGTCGCCCGTTTACTGATCGGAGTCGTGATGGGGCGCATGTGACTGCGATCCCCTGAGCAAGCACGCTCAAGCAGCTGTGCGCGGTCTGTACCCACGCCAAGCGCCGATATCATTCCGAGCGTGGCAATGCGGCAGGGAGTGTGGGCGGACGAGCGCATAGGGCACGAATCTTGACGAATACAAACGGAAATGATACCGAGCCGGGGATGATACCAAAAAAGATCGACGCTGCAGAACTCCGCCACGAACTGTGCGCGTTTGTAGCGGATAATCGGCAAGACGGAGATGGTCCCGTCGACGAAGATACCCCGCTCAGTGAAGCCGGGATCGACTCTTTTACCCTGCTCGAAATTCTTCTCTTCCTTGAGCGCAAGTATGAAGCACGGCTCCCGCTCGAACTGCTGACCCGCGAGAATACGAGATCAATCGCAACGCTTACGGATTGTTACCTCGACTTCCTCGAACGGAACGGCGCGAAATCAGCGGCGAATGGGTGAGTGCGCAGGTATGCCCGTCGATCAGGCGCATCCGTTTCTGACCTTACCGCTCCGGGGCGCGGACTATCTCATGCTCGCCTTCGACGGGATCCTCCGGAATCATACCGGACGCGGAAATGTATGTGCACTGGCATTCGAGTTCAGCGACGCGCAGCAAGCCGAGAGTCTCATCGAACCGCTCCTCCGTTCTTCGCAGTTTCTCGCGCTCAATACCCTTCGACTCAAGCGGAGAGGATTCACTTACTGCTGGCGAACGAGCCATCGCGGTGTTCGCTCCCCCATCGTTTGCTCCCTCGAGTGTTCTCAACTCCCGCAGTTCATCGCGCATCATGACATCGACCCTTTTACAGATGCGCCGCTTCAAGTCGTCCTCGTTCATTTCTCAACGGGACACTCCGCGCTTGTCTTTTTTTGGCACCACGCCTTGACCGACGCGCGCGGCGGAGAACTCCTCATTTCAAGTATGCTCGCCGGCGAGGACATCGAATTCGAACTTCCCAAGCGAAGGCGTCGAACAGCGCTCGCCGATGCGAACAAGCTGAGGCGCGAGATTTTTCGGGCGTCTGCCGCTCCTTTGCGTGGAGTCACTCCCGGCCGACTCGGTTCGGAACGTGACCTCCGATACATGAATGTCACTTTCACGGCCGAGGAAACTCGGCAGGTTGACGCCACCGCGCGGAGTCTCGGACTCGAAATGTTTCCGGCGGTGCTCACCTTGGCAGCGTCAGCTCGTGCACTCGCAGCGGTTTGCGACATTCGACGCGACGCCCCCGGCGCATTTCAGGTCACCGTGCCACACAGCTTGCGGCGCGCGGGTGCGCGCAAGCCACTTTCCAACGACTCTTCATACCTTTTCTTTCGAATACTTCCCGAAACGCTGGGCGATCTCAAAACTGCCGCAACGTCGCTCCTCGACCAATCAACCGCGATGATCCGCGAGGGTCTTCACCTCGCATGTCCGACACTCCTTGACGCAGCTCGGTTCATCCCTCTCACGCTCTATCGGCGATTCCTTGGACAACCCTCTGGCGGCAGATTTGCAAGCTTCTATTTTTCGGACGTCGGCGAGATGTTCTCTCTCCGTCCACTTGATGGCGCGCTCTCTGCAACCGTGTCTGCGACTCACTATGCACCGCACTATGCACCGCCAGGGTTGTCGGTCGTGTTCTCACGCTTCCGAGGGGCACTTCGACTTCATATTCCATTCTGCCCCGGCGCGATCGCCGCAGCAGAGATCGATGATTTTGTTCGACTCGTCCGCGCTGACTTACTCTCCGAATCCAGAGTGAAGGAAGATGTCCGACTCGCCGTTTGACGTCGTCGTTGTCGGAGGTGGTGCCGCCGGAATCGCCGCCGCGGTGACCGCCGCGCGTGCTGGTGCGCGCGTTGCCATCATGGAGCGGACGAGCGCATTTGGCGGCATGGCGACCGGTGCGCGCGTCGGGACGATCTGCGGCCTCTACTACCGATCTCCCGACTCCCCCCAATTCGCCGTCGGTCGATTTGCTCGAGACTTCGCGCGCAACATCGCGACGCGTTGCGGTTCAGCGCCGCGTTCGACTGACGATGGGCTCTGGTATCTGCCGTATGAG
>JADYYL010000294.1 GCA_020853655.1 Deltaproteobacteria bacterium | reverse complement strand
TGACTCCGGAGATTCGGTCCCATCGAATCGTTCCATCTTTCCTCAACGCCCTCCCGCTTCGAGCTCGTTACTACCGTCATTTGCTTCCGCTCTTTCCCTTCGGCGCGAAGGATCTCGAGCGCAAGCTTCATGCAGAGCATCGCAAGCAGCCATTCGATGTGGTCATCAGCATCAGTCACTGTGCGGTCAAGAACATCCAGCCACCGCCGGGGGTGCCGCACATCTGTTACTGCCTGACGCCCATGCGTTATCTCTGGGATCAGTTCGACGCTTATTTTGGCTCCTCTCCCTTTCGCCCGATCATTCGCGCGATTTTAAACCGACTTCGGCCGTGGGATATCGCCGGTTCGAAGGGCGTGACGCACTTCGTTGGCATCAGCAATTACATTCGAGAACGGATCGAGCGTTGCTACGGTCGATCGGCAGACGTCATCTTTCCGCCGGTGCGCACGGAGTGGATCGCCCCGAGAGCTCCTGACGAAATGGGGAAGGGGTTCCTCGTCGTCAACGCGCTCGTGCCTTACAAGAACACCCGCGCCATCATCGAAGCGTTCAACGAACTGAGATTTCCGCTGACCATTGTCGGGAAAGGGCCGGAGCGGAGTTCGCTGGAGGCCATCGCTCGGGACAATATCCGGTTCGTCGACTGGGCCTCCGAAGAGGAACTTAGTCAATATTATCGGGCATCTAAGGCGCTTGTTTTTGCCGCGGACGAAGATTTTGGTATATCTCCTGTGGAAATGCAGGCAGCGGGCCGCCCAGTCATTGCACTGGGCAGAGGCGGGTCGCTCGAAACGGTGGTCGGTGAGGGAGCGCGGAGGACCGGCGTCTACTTTTCCGAGCCCACCCGACGGAGCATTATCCGCGCAGTTTCTGACTTTCTGGATCGAGAAAAGGAGTTTACGCTCGGGAACGAGTGTCTCAATAACTGCGTCTCCCAGGCGCAGAGATTCTCAGCCGAACAGTTTGCAACTGAGTTTCGTCAACTGCTTGCGGAGAGGTTGCCCCTCTCCCGTGACCCACTCGCTCCCGCGTCTATCGGTGGGCGTAGAACGGTCTGACTCTCAAGGGGAACGCGAATCTCGCGCTCGCATGCGTAAACAAGGTGTTAGGTGCTGAAGAAAAACGCCCAGTTATTTGAAGGACTGTTTGCGGCGACGGACCTCGCGTTCATCTCGTTTGCATGGCTCTTCAGCTACTGGGTTCGTTTTCAATCCGGGTTCATCCCCGTCGATAAGGGCGTTCCGCTCATCGGCGACTACCTCAAAGTTCTGATATTCGTCTGGATTATCTGGGCATTTGTCTTCCGTCGTTTCGGACTCTACCGACCGATGCGCGGAACGGCACGGCTCCGCGAAATTTGGATGGTGGTCAAAGCGAATTCATTTTCGATCCTGATCTTCCTTGCGGTGACGTATCTGTTCCGCGAAAAGAGCGTGCCGTTCTCCCGACTCGTGTTCGGAATTTTTTGGTTCGTCTCGACCGTATCCCTTGTCGGTTCGAGGACGTTGATCCGCCAGGCGCTGAGGACGATGCGTCGACGAGGCTACAACATCCGTTACGTCATCGTGGTTGGGGCCGGCGAACTCGCCGCGAAGGTCGTCAAGCGTCTCCGCCAGCAACCGGAGTATGGGCTCGATATCCTCGGCTGTCTCAGTGGCGACCCGATGTACGCGATGAGTCGGAACGGGGGTGGGGTCACTCGCCGCGTCGACACAGACCCGGTGCAGATTCCCCTCGCGATTGGTGCCCAGGCCGGAGCACATGCGCGCCGAACCGCTTATAAAGAAGCGCTGTTCGAATTCCCGCGCAAGAGCGTCATGGTGCGTCCGGAAGGGGAGAAGGCAGTGCCACTGAAGATCATCGGGCACTATAACGACCTCTACCGCTTCATCGAGCACGGCTCGGTCGATTCAATCATCGTCGCACTTCCACTCTCCGATCAGGAGAGGCTGGAAGAGATCGTCGAAGTTGTCGGCGACTCGATGATCGACGTGAAGATCATACCTGACTACTATCGCTTCGTTCGCCTCGGTTCGCTTGTTGAAGAGTTCGACGGCATGCCGGTTGTGAGCGTTTCGTCCACGCCGCTCGTCGGCGTCAATCGCATCACGAAGCGCGTTCTCGATGTCGTGCTTGGCACGCTCTTCTCCCTCATCGCCGTTCCGATCATGGCCCTGGCGGCGCTCGCCGTGAAGATCAACTCGCGTGGCCCAATCTTCTACTCGCAAGAACGGGTGGGGCTCGACGGTCAACGATTCCATATCTACAAATTTCGGACGATGGCAGTGGATGCCGAGAAGGAGGGCGCGAAGTTCGCGGTCGCCGGCGATCCACGGGTCACGTTCGTCGGAAAGATCCTACGGCGGTTGAGCATCGACGAGCTTCCACAGTTGCTCAATGTGATTCGCGGCCAGATGTCGCTCGTTGGACCACGCCCAGAACGGCCGGTCTTTATCGAGGACTTCCGGAAGCAGATTCCCCGTTACATGTTGCGTCACAAAGTGCAGTCGGGAATGACCGGCTGGGCACAGGTCAACGGCTGGCGTGGCAATACTTCGATCGAGCGTCGTATCGAGCACGATCTGTATTACATCGAGAACTGGTCGCTCGCGCTGGACCTCAAGATCTTGTTCAAGACGATCGTGCACGGTCTCATCAGCCGGAACGCGTATTAGCGGAATTGTCCCCCTTCAGTTCCTGGTTGAGTCCCTGTTGGAAGGCGACGCTCCTCCTCTGTGTCGCCGTCCGGGGTGCGTGATCGAAATTCACTCATTATTCGAGAAATAACAGGTGTTTCACTCACGCCCGCGAGTCGGAAGTGTTGCCCACTCAGGGGTATTCCGTTAAGAGTGCTGACGGTTATTCTTCCACAGATACTTGATGAAATTGTAGGTGAATCATGAACGTAGGTGTGATTGGCACCGGGTATGTTGGTTTGGTCGCAGGCGCTTGCTTTGCGGAGAGCGGGAACGACGTCGTCTGCGCTGATATCAGTCAGCCGAAGATCGACCGCCTGAACAAAGGCGAAATTCCGATCTACGAACCCGGCCTTGAGGAGCTCATCAAGAACAACGCGGCGGCAGGGCGACTTACTTTCACCACCGACCTTGAAAGCGCGATCAAGTTTTCCGAAGTCATTTTCGTTGCAGTGGGAACGCCGGAAGACACCGATGGCTCTGCTGACCTCAGTCAAGTGCTGAAAGTCGCAGCGACGATCGGCAAAGTCATGAACGGCCCAAAGATCATCGTGAATAAGTCGACGGTTCCAGTTGGAACGGCAGACCTCGTCGCACAAGAGATCGGCCGCCACACGCAGGTGCCGTTCGATGTTGTTTCGAATCCCGAGTTCTTGAAAGAAGGTTCGGCGATCGAAGATTTCATGAAGCCGGATCGCGTTGTCATCGGCACCGGCTCCGTTCAGGCTGCCGAAGTCATGCGCGAATTGTATGCGCCATTCGTCCGCACGAACAATCCGATCCTCGTCATGGATGTGCGTAGCGCGGAAGTGACGAAGTACACGGCAAACGCGATGCTCGCGACCCGCATCAGTTTCATGAACGAAGTCGCGAATTTTTGCGAAGCCGTTGGCGCAGACGTCACTCAGGTGCGTCGCGCGGTTGGTGCGGACTCTCGCATCGGCTCGAGCTTCCTGTTCCCAGGAGTGGGCTACGGAGGATCGTGCTTCCCGAAGGATATTCGTGCGCTCGCGAAGACCGCCGTCGAGAACGGAATGACGCTCGAGATCGTTGATGCGGTCGATCGCGTCAACTCGGCTCAAAAGCGACGCATGGTGACGAAAGTCATCGAACACTTCGGTGGAAAAGAGAACATCAAAGGGAAGAAGTTCGCCATGTGGGGTCTCGCTTTCAAGCCGAAGACCGATGACATGCGTGAAGCTCCAAGTCTCACGATCATCCACGAGTTGCAGGAGCTCGGTGCTACGATCGTTGGTTTCGATCCTGAAGCTCGGCACACTGCGGAGCTCGCGCTTCGTCAAGCCGGGTCTCAGATCGAGTTTGCAGAGACGAACTACGATGCGCTGACCGGCGCGGATGCGCTTCTGATCGTGACGGAGTGGAATGAATTCCGCCGTCCAAACTTCGGAAAGATCGCTCAGTCGTTGAACGAACCTGTGATCTTCGATGGACGAAATCTCTTTGAACCTTCGACCATGTTGCGGCTTGGCTTCACCTACTACTCAGTTGGAAGGCCCGCCGTAAAAAAAAATGGCTGAGCAAGATAGATACACGAAATTGAGCGTCAATTTTTAGGCGCTCCTCGCGGACTCATGGCAAGTATTCTCGTCACTGGCGGTGCAGGCTTTATTGGCTCGCATCTTTGCGCCCGTTTGCTCGACCGCGGCGACGAGGTGATGTGCCTTGATAACTTCTTCACCGGTTCCCGTCGCAACGTGGAACCGTTCTTGGGGAATCCGCGATTCGAATTCATTCGTCACGATGTGACCGTTCCGATCCTGCTTGAAGCAGATCAGATCTATCACCTCGCGTGTCCTGCCTCCCCGGTGCACTACCAATACAACCCGGTGAAGACGATCAAGACGAATGTCTTGGGCACCATCAATATGCTCGGCATCGCCAAGCGCACCGGCGCACGGATTCTCCTCGCCTCCACTTCGGAAGTGTATGGAGATCCCCAGACGCATCCGCAGACGGAGTCGTATTGGGGGAACGTCAACCCCATCGGCGTGCGAAGCTGCTACGACGAAGGCAAGCGCGTCGCCGAGACGCTGACGATGGATTACCACCGGAAGAACGGTGTCGACGTCCGCATTGTGCGCATCTTCAACACCTACGGCCCTCGGAT
>JADYYL010000293.1 GCA_020853655.1 Deltaproteobacteria bacterium | reverse complement strand
TTCACGGGGAAGTTCGAGCTCCACCCCTTGTTGGAGGATTGGTGCTGCCACCATGAAAATAATGAGCAGTACCAACATAACGTCCACAAGAGGCGTGACGTTAATTTGCGATATCGTCCCGGAGGAATCGCCGCTGAGGTCGTCGAAAGCCACGAAATACTCCCGCTTCTACTTGAAGAACTGCCGTCGGGCGATGTTGAGAAACTCTGCCGAGAACATGTCCATGCTCCGATTCAAGATGCGAACCTGCTGCATGAAATAGTTGAAGGCGATGGCTGCAGGGATCGCTGCGCCAAGACCGATCGCCGTCGCGATCAGCGCCTCGGCGATTCCGGGGGCGACCGCCTGGATCGAGCTGCTCTTTGCATGGCTCAGACCGATAAACGCGTTCATGATCCCCCAGACAGTACCAAAAAGACCGATGAAGGGAGCCGCGGAGGCCGTCGTCGCGAGAAAGTTTGTCCCCTGCTCGAGGCGGTTCAACTCCTCCGTGCGAGCGCGACGTAGGGCTCGGTCGATGCTTTCGAGGTCCCCTTCCTCTTCCAGCCCACGTTGGTCCTCTCGAGCGCGGAAGATATGCGAGAGCTCCCGGTGACCGGCCGTAAAAACGGCCGCGAGTGGACTCGCCTTCATTCGAACACTGGCTTCGCTGATCTGCGCGAGATTCTTGCTGCCCCAGAACACATCGGAGAACTTCTCCGATTGGGCCTTGGCCCGACGAATCTGGAACCACTTCGTGAAAACGATTCCCCACGTCATGAGGCTCATGAATACGAGGAGCGCGAGGATCCCCTTGACGACTGGGCTTGCTGCCCACACGAGATCCATCGCAGAGATGTCAACGGCATGCCCGGGAGCCTCTCCGGACACATCCGGCGCGATGATGTCCGCACCATCTTGTTCGCTTGCGAGAATCTGAGCATGCGCCGTCTGAACGCCAACGCCGAACGGTCCGGCGATCAATGCCGAGAATATGGTCGAAGCAGAGAAGACCACACCGAAGATGATGAATGCTGAACTCAACAACGCCGAATGAAACTTTCCACTCCGTTCCCGCCCCGTCAGAACGCGCACCGCAACCATGAGTCCCCGCACTGCCGCGCCCCTCGACTGAGAGTCACTACCCTCGAGGTCATGAGATCTGGCCAGATGAATTTTTCGCTTTGAGATTCTTAACACTGCACTCCTCATGCTGCTGCGATGGATCTGGCGTTCAAGTTCATATATGACGGTCGTGGCTAACGTTCCTTCAGAGGATCTCCGGCTCCGAATGACATTCGGCCCATGCTGGTCTTCGGATTCCGCCTGTCAGTTCTTCCGTTGAGATCGCTACCCCAGTCGATTCGCTCCGCTCGACTTCGAGCAAGTGATGTTCGAAGTCCAGTGACCATCGATTCCCGGTGACCGCTATTCGCTCTCCGCGGATTACGACCCCCCGGGCAATTGAATCGGGCACCTAAGTCGTCAGCGCCAGAACAAACGCCAACGAAGTGGCGACTAGTGCTCAGACAAGTGAGTAGTAATAGGCTAACTTGTCAGAGCACTAGTTTTTATCTCTTGGCTGCTTTGAACTAGGTAATGGGCGTTTCTCACAGATTCCCGCTTCGCGGGATATCCATAAAAAACGCCCATTACCTAGTTGTCGCAGCACTAGGCCCTTCAAAGCGTCGTCTTTCGAAGGTATGTATTGGGCGCCCGGGAACGTTTGCCGAGGAGCGTGCTCCAGGATTTAATTAGGAGCTTTTAATAACTTAAACAAGGACTTTATGTCCTGTTGGAGCTGAATATGGCAATCCGATATGCAATCAATGGTTTCGGGCGAATCGGTCGCAATGTCCTTCGAGCGGCGGTCGCTGGGAAAAAGGAATTCGAGCTGGTTGCGGTCAACGACCTAACCGACGCGAAAACCCTCGCCCATCTCCTCAAGTATGACTCCGTGCACGGGAAGTTTCCCCTGACGGTCGAGGCTGCAGACGGCGCGATTAAGGTCGGCGGAAAAGAGATCAAGGTTCTCGCCGAGAAGGATCCCGCCGCACTTCCGTGGAAAGCCCTCGGAGTCGATGTGGTGCTCGAATGCACCGGTATTTTCACGAAGCGTGAAGGCGCGGCAAAACACCTCGCGGCAGGCGCACGAAAGGTCATCATCTCCGCTCCCGCAAACGACGCTGATGCGACACTCGTCTACGGCGTGAATCACGAGACCTACAAGGCGGATTCGCACCACGTCATTTCGAACGGCTCGTGCACGACAAACTGCCTCGCGCCGGTGGCGAAAGTACTTCTTGAGAACTTCGGTATCGTTCGGGGATTGATGACCACGATTCACTCCTACACGAACGATCAACAGATCCTCGACCTGCCGCACAAGGATCTCCGACGTGCCCGTGCAGCCCACATTTCGATGATTCCGACGACGACCGGCGCAGCAAAGGCGCTCTCCCTCGTCATTCCGGAGTTGAAGGGTAAGCTCGATGGAACCGCCGTCCGCGTGCCGACGCCAGACGTGTCGCTCGTCGACTTTGTCTGCGAAATCGAGAAGACCGCGACCGCACAAGAGATCAACCAAGCGATGATCACCGCGGCGAACGGTCGCCTGCGCGGCGTGCTCGGTGTGTCCGCTGAGCCTCTCGTGAGCTGCGATTTCATCGGCTCATCAGAGTCATCGGTTGTGGACCTCCAGCAGACGATGGTGGTTGGTGACAAGTTGGTGAAAGTGCTCACCTGGTATGACAACGAGATGGGCTTCTCGTACCGCATGCTCGACGTGATGGAGCTCGTCACCAAGTGACAAAGATCTTCATCGCCAACTGGAAGATGAATAAGTCACGCGCGGAAGCGGCTGAGTTTTTCAGTCGCTTCTCTGTGCACATGCAATCAGACGCGCCGGTTTCCGGCGCGCGGGTCATCGTCTGCCCTCCGTATTTGGCTCTGGACACTTTTGCCCATTTCCAAGAGTCGCTCTCCGGGGTGGAACTTGGAGCGCAGAACGTCCATGGAGCGAAGAGCGGAGCGTTCACCGGTGAGGTTTCCGTTCCGATGCTTGCGGAGCTCAATGTCTCCGCTGTGATTCTTGGACACTCAGAGCGGTATCAGCACTTTGGCGAGACCCCTGAGAACGTTCGAGCGCGAGCAACTGCGGCACTCGAAGGTGGACTGACTGCGGTCGTGTGTGTCGGTGAACGAGAAGCGGATTATCGCGCGGGTCGCTCCGAAGAGGTGGTTCTGGATATGCTCCGTCGCTCCCTTCCCCCACCGTCTACCCACGGCATCGGGTCGCTTGTCATCGCGTATGAGCCCGTTTGGGCGATCGGCACCGGCCTTGCGGCGACCGCTGAAGTTGCGCAATCGATTCATGCGGCAATCCGTGGCGAGCTCAAGGAGCAACTCGGTGATGCGGTTGGTGAGGCACTGCCGATTCTCTATGGTGGTTCTGTTACTCCCGACAACATCGCGGGCTACACCGCCGAGCGAGATATCGCGGGAGCGCTCGTCGGAGGGGCGAGCCTCGACCCGGACAAGTTCTTTGACCTGATCACTCGGGGCTCCAAGCGGTAGCGGCACTCCTCCTGCGGTTCCGGGCTCCCCACCTTGTGCCGTTGACCGCATTTCGGAGGT
>JADYYL010000292.1 GCA_020853655.1 Deltaproteobacteria bacterium | reverse complement strand
ACGAAATTGCCCCATGACATTGCGCATGACCGGCGCCCTCAGCATGAGGGAGATATCGCGCACCGTCACTCTCGACTCGCGAATCGAACAACGTTCTCTCTCCTCATTCAGAACCCTCCTTCGAGCGCCCTCTCTTCGCAAGTGACTCTCGCGCTGACCAGTTCGAGCCAAGTCTCAGGCGAGGTGCGATCGTTGCGTTCGTCAATGCGATAAGCCCGATCTTCGAATACTCGTTCCATTCGCTAGAGAGAATCCCGTTGACGCTTACTCTGTTTCGGCGCACGATCCACTCAAGTTCCAATACCTCGAAAATTTTCAGGGAACGTGCGAGGCAAGCGTGTTCCTGGGTGCATTCCTATTTTCGCCGCGTCGAAGAGTTGTTTGAGAGGATCTCTCGCACGTATTGTTGAGATCCGCGGCCGACGCAGACGGAAATGACCGCAGCGTGTTTGTAACGATTTCGCGAGAGCAGAGATCATGACGCAACAGTCGGCGAAAGATGTTTGGAAACAGATCCTCGAGATTCTCGATGACAAGTTGCAGTACGGCCTCCTTGAGCAGACGCAGGCAGTCTCGGAAGTGCGTATCGAAGGCGACGATCTGATACTCGCTGTATCAACATCGGAGGCTTACGAGTTCTTTTCCGGACACGTGAACCAGCAGCGAATGTTGATTATGGCTCGGCCGGTCTGCCCACTCACTCGTGTGCTCGTTGAGCGGGCCCCAGAGAAGCCCACCGAACCCTCCTAGCACCCGTTCGAGAGCAAACATTTCGCAATCGATAAATCGTCCGCGCGGAGATCACCGCGAAGATCGCGGCTCCGCGTGCTATCTCGGACCGGCATCACGTGTGCTGTCGCGCTGAACGCCAGATAGAGACGCCACGGATAAACGCCGGACAATAGTCCCAATGTTATGAAGACCCGGTTATGAAGACCCGGTCCTGAAGACTGGGCGATGAAGGTTCGCGCGCGCCGTTATTTCCGCGGGCGCCGGATGCGACGCCAACGCTGAACTCCGGGATTTCCGCACTGAATAGATTCTGCGTAACGCTGCAACCCCAGACGTAAATAGCCAGGGTCGATCCCGAGAGACTCGCAGACCAGGTCGAAACTAAAGATGTAGGTATTGTTGACGGTCTCAACCCACTCACGGGCTTCCCTTTGGACATCGCTCTCTTTCGCGGATTCACCGCTTGCCGCTGCGATGGAGGCTTCCGAAAGCAAGGACATATACGCCTCGATGCCGTCGGAAAGAAGCGCGGCCATGAGCTTCCGCTCACCGCCTCTCATCCCACCTTCATCCACTCCGAAAAATTGGCTGGGAAGAACCGCGTCCGGTTCAAAGACAGAACCGCGATTGTCAGCAAACTCGGCAGCCAGTCCAGACATATAGTGTCTCGCAGTAATTGCGTCCCGCTGTAATCGTGTCTCGCCGAAAAGAGCCCGACCTCGAAACTGCGCGTCTAAGGACCGTCAGCCTCAAAGAGTCGTCCGAGAACACCCCCCAAACCGCGACCACAACCGAGTCAGATTAACATCGGATTTTCGAAAATCCAGTAAAATCCTTAGAATAGGCGTTCGTACAGATTGATTTCCCTCATCTTGTGGGATCCAAACCGAGCCTGTCGGAAGCGCTTCCGGAAAGCGACTTCGTCGCAGGTCTGCGACGCGAATTCTGATGAGGTCAAGGAGCGAGCTGTATCCGCCTCGCTAGGAGAGGCGAGCTCACTCGTCCTAGAGTGACTCGAAGTTAATGACTTCGGTAAGCGGCGGACGCATGATGCGGCGCTTGACGTCCTCTGCTTTGAGAGCGAGTTCGGGATGAGTCTCCATCAGGCGGCCGAGCTGGTTGAGTTGCTCTGCGGTCTGAGTGATGAGACGCGCGGCATCCCCCTCTGCGACGCCACTCAGTTGTAGGATTCCCCGGAACTGCTGCCAATTCTCGGCCCTCAGCCATTCGCTGACTGTGTTCGCGGCCGCCAGCAGCACCTTCCGGTTATCACTGACGCCAGGCATCCCGCTCGAGGTCACGCGTTGGATAACCTCCGATAAACGCCGCACCTCGTCTTTCGTCAGCGAATCTCGATCGACCTCGAGATACTGCCGGTGTTCGTCGCCACTAATGGAAGCGACCATTGCGGCGAGTTTCTCCGGAGAGACGTTATCCAGAAACTTCGCTTCGATGATCTCGCCGAGTTCAAGAACAACGCTCGTGCAAAGATTCGCCGCCCAATATCCCTTCTTCGAAAGACTCGACCCCTCGACGTAGCCGAGCTTCTGCAATCCCTGGAGCGCAGCCTCAAGAAGTACCTCCTGTCGCGCGGCCATCTCAGCGGCTTGACGGCGCAGCCGGCGAACACGCTTCACGAGTTTCTTCCCCTCGCGGCGGCGTTCTCGCGCATCGTGCCCCCCTCCCTGCTGCCCGCCGTGCTGAGGGGCGCTCTCGGGCGCCTCGTTCTCTTCTTCGGCGTGACGAGTCGCCTCGCGCTCCTCAGGTGAAAGCCGTTCTTCCACAGCTTCCGCTTCACGAATAATCTGTGCGCCTGCCTTGCGATCAGTGAACGCCGCCAAACTCCGGCTCACGGTGAATCGCAAATCGTCAACGTTTCGGTATCTGAGCAGATTGAGCACCGTGCTCGGGCCAGGGAAATAGGCCGATTGGAGTGGCTCCGGCGGTCGCTTCGAGATCCGTAGCACGGTTCTGGCATCGCAAAACGGTGCCGGCGCAACGAGGCAGAACCCGACGGTATCCTTTCCGCGGCGGCCAGCGCGCCCAGACATCTGCTGAAGCTCCGCCGCCGTCAGAGATGCAAATCCCTCCGCTCCGCGACGAGAGTGTGCCGTGATGACGACTGTCCGGGCGGGAAAATCGACGCCCGCGGCAACGGTTCCGGTGGCAACAAGCACACGAAGAACACCGCCCGCCATGAGCTCTTCAAGAAGCAAGCGCCACATCAAAAGCTGACCTGCGTGGTGCGCACCAACTCCGGTCGTGATCAACGCGGAATAGTGAGGATGGGTAGTGATGAGCTCCTCATCCATCTCGTAACGTCGCATCACGTCTTTAACAACGGAGTGAAACTCACGCTGCGCCGGTGGCGCTAACTTGAGCACGCGCGACGACCCTGCCTGGTCGACATCCACGTCACACTGATTTCGTGACGTGCGAAAGATAATCGCAGGAAGAAGATCGTGACGTCCCAGTTCGGGAACAATCTCAGTTATGAACGCCTCTCGTCTCATCGCCGACCTCCTCGACGTCCGCGGCCACGGCCTTTCCCGCCGAAGCGCATCCGAGGATCCCCCTCGCGCTCCGCACTATAAAATCGAGCGACTTCTGGCAGCACACGCTCCTGCTCGTCTTCGATAGGAAGGATGCCCTTCTCCGGATGCAGAAATCCAAAGCGAAGCTCGACAGGTCGCTCGGTGACTCGCACAATGGTCACTTTCTTGCCGCGGATCTCTTCGATCCACGCTGCGATCTCTTGTGGATTAGAAATGGAAGCAGAGAGCATAAGCAGCGCCGATGTTCGGGGTGAGAGGATGATACTCTCTTCCCAGACCGCGCCTCGTTGGGAATCGGCAAGGTAGTGGAGCTCGTCGAGCACGACGAGTGCGTAGTTGTCACTCGAGCGATAGAGTTCGTTCCGGTAAATCTCCGTCGTCGCAACGACGATGCTTGCATCTCCACCGATCTTTCGATCGCCCGTCAGCAATCCAACACTATGCTTCGGCTCGAAGCGCGTCTTGAACTCCGCATACTTTGCATTCGAAAGCGCTTTCAGCGGCGCCGTATACACAGCGCGCTTGCCTGCTTCGACGACGGCCCGAATACCCTCTGAGGCGATGAACGTCTTGCCGGCGCCCGTCGGGGCGACAACAAGTGTATCAAAGCCGTTCTTCAGCGAATCGATCGCCTCAAGCTGGAAGGGATCGGGACTGAAGTTGCCGCCCTCAGGGACGCCGATGCCCTCAAGGAACTCTTCACGAATATGCGCGAGGCGTTTTTTTTCCATTTATCCGATACGAGAGAAAGCGATCACGGTCGGGCCTCGAGCGAATCAAAATCGAATCGCGTGGAGAGGAAGCGGAGAATCTCCGGCGCCGCCGTCTGCGCAATCTGCGCTGGCGCGCAGTCGAGCGCAAGTCTTCCATTAAACAACCCCAAGACGCGGCCGACATGAGGGAACAAACGTCGAAGGTCGTGGCTCACGATGAGCACCGTCGGCTGGTAGGCGGCATGAAGCTCTCCGATGAGATCCATGATCACGCTGGCGGCGACCGGGTCCAGCCCTCCTGTCGGGTCGTCCAGCAAGAGCAGCTCAGGACGCGTGACAAGGGCACGAGCAATCCCGACCCGCCGGCGCATTCCACCACTCAGCTGCCCTGGATGCTTCCGATACGCGTCCCCCAATCCAACCTCATCCAGGATCGTATAGGCGCGTTCGAACACGTCCGAGCGACTCATCGTTCCCTGGAGGCTCCCCTGCTCAGAACTCCCCTCTTCGACTTCATCACGCGAAACTAATAGGGGAAATGCGACGTTCTCAATGACCGATTGCGAGTCGAACAGCGCCCCTTCCTGAAACAAGAACCCCACCGATCGAGAGCCCCCACTCGCGCCAGAGGTGCGGCTCAATTCAACGGAACCTTGATCTGGCTCGAGAACGTTGCCCAAGATTTTCAAGAGTACGCTCTTGCCACCCCCGCTCGGGCCAACAATCCCCGTCTGCTCACCGGCGGCAAGTTCAAAGGACACGTCGCGTAGCACGGCCCGGCCGTCAAACGCTTTGGAGACCCGGCTCACCTTCAACATTGAATTGCCCCTCCTGGAGGCCATCACGATAAAACTTGAGCAACTCGGAGAAGTGACTGATCGACGAGCTTTGCACGAGCGCCTTTCGCGCAAACGCACTCCCCGGAAAGGAACGGGTTGCCTGAGAAGCAAGTTGCTTCAACTTCCCGATCGCGCCCTTCTCCGGCATCTGCTCAAGGAGCAGATCCCGATACTCGCCGAAGAGTTCGAAGAGTCGCGCTGGCGAAGGAGGCACGAAAGTGCGGCCCGTCATGCCCGCGTGAATCTCCTCAAAAATCCAAGGCTTCTGCAGCGCGCCCCTTCCAATCATCAGCGCCGCGACACCGCTTCGTTCCAACTTGTCCTTCGCGCTGGCGACATCGACGACATCTCCACTCCCGACGACAGGGATCTTCACCGAAGAAGCCACTCGACCGATGAAGTCCCAGTCACTCTCGCCGCGATAAAGCTGCGTCCGAGTTCGACCGTGGACAGCGAGCATGTCGACTCCGCAATCTTCCGCGATTTTCGCAATCTCAATGCCGTTGCGACAGGCATCGTCCCACCCGGAACGTATCTTCAACGTGAGTGGAATCTTGACGGCGGCCCGCACGGCGGTCAGCATCTGAGCCATGTGGATCGGCTGCCGCATCAGTTCGCAACCACCGCCACGCCGCACGACCTTCGGTACCGGACAACCGCTATTGATATCGACGATCTCGGCACCAGAATCTTGCGCCATCAGAGCCGCATCCCGCATTCGATCAACATCGTAACCGAAGATCTGGATCGAAATGGTTCGCTCTTCGGGCGCAAACGCGAGCATCCGCACGCTCTGCGCGTTCGCGCGCGTCAGGCCCTCAATACTGATAAATTCCGTAACAACGTGGCCGAGCCCGTTGGGATTCTCCCGACGCAGCAGGCGACGGAACGCAGAGTTCGTGACGCCAGACATCGGCGCCAAAATTAGTCGTGGCCCCTTCGTCGTCACGGAGCCGATCTTCAACGGGGAATTAATATCTATCGCCATTCTCTTTCCGCAATCGGTCAACAACCCGAAGCACGACTGAAGGTGTCTCCACATGTTCGACTGTGTAACGGAAGCTCCGCACGCTATCCGGCAGGGAGGTAATACCCCCGCTCGAAAATCGCTGGATGCAATTCTACGCGACCGCAAGGTCGTGCAATTTGACCCCTGCGAGAGCGTCCGAGAACAATCGAACGGATCTCATCGACTGAGCTTAATCGACCGGTTCCGGGAGCGGCGCGGAAAGGCAACGTCGAACTTCCCTCGCGAGCTCTTCCATGGCGAAGGGTTT
>JADYYL010000291.1 GCA_020853655.1 Deltaproteobacteria bacterium | reverse complement strand
GACGGCACCGTCTCTGGAAGCGTCGAGTAGTGTCGAGGAGAGCCTTACGTTTCCACACGCAGAGCCGTATAGGCCTGCGTGTGCGGCTCTGATCTCAACTCTCTTATATCGCAGCCTGGGTGGAGCGATCCCGCCCTCGCCAGCATCGGAATTGATCAAAGCGTCAATAAAATCCACAGGTTAGGGAAATTTCCACACTCCCCTTTTAAGTTTCCTCCCAGCGTGGTCCTATTGCGCCTATGCATTGGCTCTAGGTGCCGTCTAATCGCCTATACGAGCCGCATGGCAATATGGGTGCGTTAAAACCAGGAGACGCCAAGATGTCTGATACCGACGTGACGAAGACTGTGAACGTTCAACTGAACCCGAATGCCCAGCTGGGCGCAGACGCTGACGGCGCTGACCTTCCGACGCTTATCGTCGTGTCGAAGGTGAAGGGTTACATCCGTGACAACGCTGGGCTCAATACCAGCTCGTGCGCGATCGAAGCGCTCTCGAAGAAGGTGATGGAAGAGGCGGCGAAGGGGATCGAGAACGCGAAGACCGCCGGACGGAAGACCGTCATGGGGCGGGATATTCTGTAATCCCACTCCAAAAGCGGCTGCAAGGTGAGCCGCGGAGAGCTTCGGGAGTTCGCCCGAATGTGCTTCGCGAATCACTTTGCAGCCGCTTTCCATTTGTAGCGCTCGTTTTTCTGAGCGCCTCCCTTTCTGGTCCGGACTACTTTTGGCGTAAACGTATCTCTGCTGACGAAATCGCTATGAAGCATCTCATTCTCGCTGTCGTCATCGCGTTTGGGACCACCGCTTGCTCCAGCCCCACAAGCAGACTCCAATGCCACTCTTGGCGCACCGACGGTGACTTTTTTGTCACGACAAACTCGTGCATCCAGTGCGTCCAGCAGCTCGGCCCGAACAAGGACGCCGTCCGAGGGTGCGCGATGGGGCTCGACGCCGCTTCGCTCCTCACCCCACGCACGAATTAGTCGACGATTCATACGACCCGCGGCCGACTGCTCGCTGCTCTGGCACTTTCCGTGCGCGCACTCATATCTTTCTCTGCAGCTTCGGACATTCTATCCTTCTCGCGTTCGCAAGTTTTCGGGACCTTTGAGTGGGGTGCATGGAAAAGCGTAAGTATCTCTTTGTCTCGCTGGATGGCCTCATCGCCGACATCGCATGGCAGGTCGCGAAGGAGGGACATGAAGTCCGATTCTTTATCGACAATGCGGAAGAGCGCGACATCGCCGACGGCTTCGTTCCCAAGGTCGACAATTGGGAGAAGGAAGTAGATTGGGCTGACGTCATCATCTTCGATGACGTTCTTGGCCAGGGCACCCACGCCGACCGACTCCGCAAGGCGGGGAAATATGTCGTCGGCGGCTCGCCTTATACCGACCGGCTCGAAGACGATCGCGCGTTTGGGCAAGAGGAGCTCAAAGCAGCCGGGATTCCGATCATCCCCTACCGAGAGTTTTCCGATTTCGAAGAGTCCATCACCTTCGTGAAGGAGAACCCCGGCAAATATGTCATCAAGCCAAGTGGCGAAGCTCAGAACATCAAGCGATTGCTCTTCGTCGGCGAAGAGGAAGACGGCAAAGATGTGATCCAAGTGCTCGAAGCGTATCGGCGTGCCTGGTCGAGTCGGATCAAGGTGTTCCAACTACAGCGTCGAGCAGCGGGAGTAGAAGTCGCTTGCGGCGCGTTCTTCAACGGGAACGAATTCATCACGCCGATCAACATTAACTTCGAGCACAAGAAGCTCTTTCCCGGGAACCTTGGCCCATCGACCGGGGAGATGGGGACGGCGATGTATTGGAGCGAGCCGAATCGACTCTTCAATCAAACTTTGAAGAAGCTCGAGCCGAAACTCCGCGAGGAGAAATATGTCGGCTACATCGATTTGAACTGCATCGTGAACAACAACGGAATCTATCCGCTCGAGTTTACCGCACGGTTTGGATATCCCGCGATCAGCATCCAACAAGAAGGGATGATCACGCCGATCGGCGATTTCCTCTACCATCTCGCCAAAGGCGACAGCTTCAAACTCAAGACTCGAAAGGGATTCCAGGTTGGGGTGCGGTTAATCGTGCCGCCGTATCCGTTCGACGACCCGAAGGCATTCGACTCCACGTCGAAAGATTCGGTGATTGTATTCCAGAAGCCGAGCCGCGAAGGCGTGCACATCGAGGACGTGAAACTCATCCATGACGAATGGGTCGTCGCCGGAACCTCGGGCGTGGTGCTGGTGGTCGTCGGGACGGGGCAGACGATGAAACAGGCCCAGGCTCAGGCGTATTCGCGGATTAAGAACATCCTCATTCCGAGCATGTACTACCGCGTCGATATCGGCGACCGCTGGTCCGAAGACAGCGACAAGCTGCATAACTGGGGTTATCTACGCGAGGCCTGATGCGACGGCGCGTTTCGTCGCCGGGCGACGTTGACCGAAGCGTCGGAGAAGACTCATCCCGAGCAAGGCGGAGAGCACCAATCCTGCCACGTGCGAGACCGGGCTCACGTGCACATGCCCACCCGCAAACGCTCGGATGGAGAGCACGCTTGGGAAGTGCTGCAACAAAAGCACTATGCCTGCCCCGAAGACCAGTGAGAGTGTTCCGACTCCAACAACATACAGCCACATCGATCGAGCACCGAGCATCTGCTTGAGCGCCAAAATCGTCGCGATGTTCGATGCAGGGCCGGCGAGCAAAAAGACGACGCCTGCGCCGATCGGAAATCCCTTTGCGAAAAGCGCGGCGACCAGCGGCGTGGAAGCGGTCGCACAGACATACGCGGGGAACGAAATGAAGAGTGCTATCAGCATCGCACTCCACTCGGACGCGAACAGTTCCGTTCCGAGGAAGGCAGAGAAAAAGTCATCCGGCAGAAAAGTCAGCACTGCCGCCGAGATGAAAAAGCCAATGAACAGCAGCGCCGCAAGATCGTCGACCAACGAAATAAACGCGTATCGAAACGCGGACTTCACCTTCACCGCTCGGCCACTTTGGGCAACGGGTTTCGACGGCGCGGGAGAGTCACTGCAACACGAATGACAAGACTTCGGCGCCTCGGCAACCGGTTCCTCACCCCCGAACCTTTCGACGATCCAACCTACTAACGCGGCCGTGCAGAACGCCGCGACAATTCGATACACGGTGAAGAACGGCCCAAAGAAGGTGTTTGTCAGCAGCGCGGAATCGACTCCGATCTCCGGGGTACTGATCATGAAACTGGTCGTCGCGCCGCGACTCGCGCCAGCTTTACGAAGACTCATCGCAACAGGGATGACACTGCAGGAGCAGAGAGGAAGTGGAACACCCGCGGCAGACGCCTTGAAGATACTCGACAACTTCCGCGCGCGCAGGTGACGAAGAACGAGCTCGGTCGGGATATAAAACGCGAGGAGCCCGGCAAGAAAAAATCCAATCAGGAGAGCCGGCGCGCTATCGCAAAGGATCATCCAGAAAGTGGAAGCGAACCGTTCGAGAAGAGAGAGATCCAAAGACCATGACCTCAAAAGAATTTATCCGCGTCATCTTCGTGTGAAGAGCACTCTGGTTGGCGAGTCTCCGTCGGCGAAATCGCCTTACGCTTCGCTCGCGGGAGCGTCCGCCGTGCGCCGCTTGATCTGCACGGGCGCGTCGGACTGATATTGGATTGTGACGAGATCAGAGAGCGATCGAGCCGCAAGAAAATCAGTAATGTGATTTCTCAGGGCAAGCCACGTTTCGCGCATTCCGCAGGCGAGTTCTGGGTGGCATCGCTCTGGGAGCGGCTGCGAGTGGTCGCAGACGAGACCAAATATCTCGCCTTCACTCGCGGTCAAAATATCCGCAAGCGAGATCTCAGCCTCCGGCTTGGCGAGGCGGTAGCCACCCTGCGGGCCGCGCACGCTCTCGATCACCCCACCTTTTCGCAGGCGCTGAAGAATCTGCTGTGTGTAATCGAGCGCGATGTGAAATTCGTTCGCGATCTCCTGTGCTCCCACAGGCGCTTTGTCCATGCGCTGGTGTTGCGCGATAGCAACCGTGCAATGGACTCCGAGTTCTCCCCACTGTGTAATTCTCATGAGGGAATTGTAACGCCTTTCGCTCGATTGCGGCAACGATCCAGGGCGAAAGAGCTGCGAAAAATATGAGCGAGAATGGGTTCTCACTCTCGAGAGGGAAAACGAAGGTCTCAGTAAGAGAGGCTAGATGTCCGAGTTCACGAACAGAATATAGGCCCAAGGAAGGATGGCCATGAATAAGTAGATGAACGATACCGCTCCCATGGCGCGCATGACCCAACGTCGGCGAAACGACACGATGGTGAGGAAGACGACGATGAGAATTGCGAGGAACTTCAGGATAGCAAGCGTTGGGATGTGCCCGAACTGCTCCATCACCGTACGAAGGAGCGGATTGCCTTCGATCGCGAGTCCATATCGATTGATGCCGATGGAAGTGAAGATGCCATCAAGCGCTTGAAGAGATGCCAGGAAGCACCCGAGAAAGAGTGCGCCCCTTACGGGTGCTGCCTGGACTTGAGGTTGTGCCACCCAACGCATTGCCGCCCAATCTCCAAGTTTCGACCCGATCTGACGTGTGAATGCGGGGTGCATTATAGAGAAACTCCGGGATAATTCATCAGTCCCTAACCCCGAATCACGGATCGGGCACGAATTGCGTCAGAATCACGTTAAGTCGCTGAATTTCCAAGCGCGTCGAACCGATTGAGGGGTTCGTCAAAGGCTGAGAAAGTAGGGAAGTCTGCCACTTAAACGATCAGGAGCGATCATGTCTGAGAAAGAAGTCGGTTATCGCACGCGTTCCGTGCACGCGGGCCAACGTCCCAACGAACTCACCGGCGCAGTTGTCACGCCGATCTACCAGTGCTCCGTCTACGCGCAGCAGTCGCCAGGCGAGTTTCGCTACGACTACGGCCGCTCGATGAACCCGAACTACTATCCACTCGAAGAAGCGCTCGCAGCGATCGAGTATGCGTCGCAGGCGACAGTGGTGTCGTCGGGCGTTGGTGCGATGACCGCCGTTATGACCCTCACAAAGTCTGGTGACCGGGTCGTCATGCCGACCGATGTCTATGGCGGGACCTATCGACTCTTCAAACAGTTCTTCGAGAAATATGGCGTGCGCTGCGATCAGATCGACTTCTCCGATCTGAATAAGGTAGAGGACGCTCTGCGTGCCGGCACGAAGCTGCTCTACATGGAGTCGCCTTCGAATCCTCTGCTCGCGATTTACGATCTTCGTGCCCTCGCTGCCCTCGCGAAGAAGTATGGCGCCGTGAGCGTCGTCGACAATACGTTCGCTTCCCCGTATTTCCAGAACCCATTGAAACTGGGCATCGATATCGTTCTGCACAGCTGCTCGAAGTATATCGGCGGTCACTCCGATATCGTCGGCGGCGCAATCATGACGAACGATCCGGCCGTTCGGGAACAGATGGACTTCGCGCGCAAGTCAATGGGCCTGCACCTCGACCCGTTCACAATGTTTCTCATGCGGCGCGGGATTAAAACGTTGCCGCTCCGTTGCGAACGTCAGCAGGAAAATGCGTTTGCCATCGCACAGTATCTCGAGAAGCACCCTCTCGTGGAGCGCGTGCTCTACCCCGGACTACCGAGCCATCCGAATCATGAGCTTGCGAAGAAGCAGATGAGTGGGTTCAGTGGAATGTTGAGCTGCTACTTCCGCCTCTCGCTCGAACAGTCAAAGAAGCTCATTAGCTCGTTCAAGATCATCACGCTGGCTGAGAGCTTGGGAGCCGTCGAGTCTCTCGTCGAGCATCCGGCGAGCATGACGCACCAGAAAATCCCTCGCGAGGTTCGAGAGAAGCACGGACTCAGCGACGGGCTCATCCGCTTTTCGATGGGGATTGAGGATGTTGAGGATCTGATCGCGGACTTCGAGCAGGCGTTCGATACCGTCCGATAGCGACGCGATGGAATGGCGCTGCGGACCGCATGGTCCGCAGCTTCCGTCGTTTATTGTGACAACGTCTTCATGTCGATCACAAAGCGGTACTTCACGTCACCCTTCACGACCCGTTCATACGCTTCGTTGATCTTGTTCATCGCGATCACTTCCACGTCCGAAACGATATTCTTCTCGGCACAGTAGTCGAGCATCTCTTGCGTCTCGCGAATGCCACCGATTCCTGAGCCCGCGAAGCTCCGCCGCTTGAGAATCAACGTGAACGCACTAACGTCGATGGGCTGCTCGGGGGCTCCCACGAGGCAGAGTGTCCCGTCGCGCTTGAGCAGACCGAGATACGCGTCCATCGGGTGAGATGCAGAAACGGTATCGAGGATGAAGTCGAACGACTTTGCCTGCTTCTCAAATACCGAGGGATCACGCGTGACGAACACTTCGTGAGCACCCAGTCGGAGGCCGTCCTCACGCTTCGATTCGGAGGTCGTGAACAGCGCGACCTGGGCTCCGAACGAGCGGGCAAACTTCACCCCCATGTGCCCCAAACCGCCAAGACCGACAACGCCGACGCGCATTCCCGGACCGACCTTCCAGCGACGAAGCGGCGAGTATGTCGTAATACCCGCGCAGAGCAGCGGAGCAACGCCTGCCGGATCAAGATTCTTTGGCGCACGCAGCACGAACGATTCATCCGTGACGATCACGCTCGAGTAGCCCCCTTGCGAAATCGTCTTCTTGTCGCGCTCCATCGCGTTGTAGGTCCACGTAGCACCTTCGTCACAATACTGCTCGAGCCCCTCTTTGCAGCTCTCGCAGCTTCGACAGGAGTCGACCATGCAACCAACCGCGGCCAGGTCACCAACCTTAAAATTCTTTACTGCGTTACCAACTGCCGTCACCTTGCCAAGGATCTCGTGTCCTGGAACCATCGGATAGATAGCTCCGCCCCATTCGTCCCGGGCTTGGTGGATGTCAGAGTGGCACACGCCACAGTAATCGATCGCGATGACCACGTCGTTCGGACGTGGATCGCGTCGTTCGAAAGAGAACGGCGCCAACGCCTCGCGGGCCTGCTTCGCAGCATAAGCCTGAGCTTGAATCATAGATCATCCCTTATGTGATTCGTTTCACGTCAGACGTCAGGCCGTTCGATTCTATGCTGCCGGTGCCTTCGCAAATGAAGACTTGAGGTTCAACGTCTCGCCTTCGTAAGTGATCGCGCCGAGCAATGTGCCCTTCTTCTTGATCGCTGCGATGCTTTCCGGGTCCGTCAGCTTGGGGCCGGTCTGACCCGGTTGTTGTCCACCAAACATCGACAGCATGCCGCCCATACTCTCCATGAAGCTTCCGATCTGCGGGAAGTTTACATAGAAATTCGCAACGGTCTTGCCGTCCGCGAGCGTCGATTTCCCCTCGGCCGGAAGCGACGCGAGGAAAGTGCTTGTGCCAGACTTCGAGCCTTGGATCGCACTCGCCATCGGAGCGTCGCTTGAGCTGATCAACGCCAGCTTGTCCGTCGCAGCGAAGTTCACGGCAAAGCCGAGCGGGCTCATGAAGCTCTTCGCCTTGACGCCTGCGATCTCCTTGTCACTCGCCATCATTCCGCCTGGTCCACTTGCGGAGAGCGAAGCGCTCGCGAGCGACACGAGGGTATCGATCGTCTGTTGCGGAGAGCTCGTCTCGATAGCGATGACGAGATCGGGAATCGGCAGGAACGATTGCCCGACAGCACCGACTCGACCGGAGAGCGCGATACGCTTCACGTCGTTGAGCAGCGCGAAGGGATCACCCGGGGTCGGAGGATTCGCACCAAGCGCGAGTCGCTGAATATTGCGAATGAGAGTGCCTTCGAGGCTCAGGAACAACATCGGAGATTCCGGCACGCTCGCCAGGATGGCAGCAGACGTCGCAGAACCGAGTGACGCGAAGAGTTCACGTTGTTCCGGTGTCTTCGGCTCAACGACGATTGAAACAGCGGTTCGCGGAGTATCGCCCATAGCCGACTCAAACGCCGCGGCCTGGAAGGGGAACTCACCGGGCTTCACGTTTGGCTGAGCCTGTGCGATCGCGGGGAGAACAGTGGCGATGTCGAGATAGCCGACACCGTATCGCTCTGCGTTCGCGCCGAACTGTGCCGCAGCCTGCTTCATGCCTGGTGATTTGAGGATCGGCGCCGACCCGGGAGCAGCGGCTAAGGTCGCCGATGCGAGGTCCTTCTGTGTCGACATCACCCCGAAGCTTTCCGTCCACCCGACGAACATCGGGAGAGCCTCTCCGCCGGTCCCGCCGATATCTTCCGGGCGAAGAGTCGTCGAAAATCCAGCGACACTGCCGAAGGTCTCATCGACGACCGGGAACTGATGCTTCTTCAGAGCTTCTTTCAGCGCGACGAACTTCACATTCAGATCTGTTCCTGCCTGAGGAGAGACAATCGCACCGAAACCGACTTGAGGCTGGGCGTCGCCAACGGCAACCGGCGGCGTCGCGAAGACAGCGATCTCCGACAACGTTGAGCGCCAGCTCGCCTCGTTCGCCAGATCAAAACCCGCGTCGCGCAGCGCGAGCATCAATCGAGAGGTAGCGACCTTTGATTCTGCCGATCCAGGCTGAACGTTCGCGAAGTCGAGAACGTTCTCGTTCTTCCAGTCCGACGCTTGGAGACGCTGAAATGCCGGATGACTGATCCGCAACATGTAGAACCCTGCGGCGGAGGGAGGCAGACGATCGGCAAGCGTCGAGCTCAGTGCGAGCGGATCCGTGTCAGACACCACCGCAGCGACCTTCTGAGCCACCGTTCCGGATTTTTCCTGCTTGTTGCAGGCAGTGAGACCGAAGCATAGCGCGCCAGCGAGAACGCCATTCAGCGCAACCCGAGTTCGAAAGGAGATCAAGTTCATCGTATTCCAACCAAGTTTGTTCATGAGCAGTGCCCGACAATGCGCCCAACCTCCTTCGGCGAGCGCTGATTGCGGTGAGGACGAGCCACGTGACACGCGGTCATCCGTTCAGCGAATCGTGAAGTTGTAGCGGAAGAACGGTGCGGGCGGAAGCGGAGGACGAGTTAAAAAGAGATGTCGTATTCGAGCAATGGAGCGGCTTCGATTATATCGTATTTGAGCATCAGGTTCCGTCCGAGTTCGAGGCGGGGCTCCACGCCGCGACGGGTGCTTCCAGCGACGGTGAAGCGGA
Source organism: Deltaproteobacteria bacterium (assembly GCA_020853655.1). GTDB lineage: Bacteria > Bdellovibrionota_C > UBA2361 > SZUA-149 > JADYYL01 > JADYYL01. Next base: position 521 of record JADYYL010000291.1, on the reverse strand, counting down.
GAAAGTGGCTTCCCTTCTGACCGGGTTCAAAGTGGAGCGACCCATCGGATTGTCTGCTCATGCGGAACGTGACGGCATCCTTCACCTGTGCTGCCCGATCAAGAAATTGGCGGACCTCAACACCGAAGGGGCTGGCGAGAACGTAGGACGTGAATTCGGTGACTCCCTGCGCGACTGTTGTGCGCTGAGCGACGGTCTCGAGTCGCCCGGAGTCCTCATACACCGCCCAAGTGGCGCTTTCCTGGGTCGACTGGGCCTGAAACTCGGAGCGGAGCATGAGCAGCGTCCCTTCCTTCGGGGCGTCGTTGCCGAAATCGTCGTTCGGTGAGCTGCTCCGAACCGAACCGCTGAGCACCTGCGAGATGTCGAGGTCCCCGAGCCGAAGGCTTCGGCGACGGTCGTCAAAGCTCGGCTCTTGCTGCCGAGTGAACAGTGTTTTTGGAGCTTGGGAGGCTTGGCGCTGCGATTGAGCTTGGCAGATGGAGTGTGTGAAGTGCAGCGCGACAGACGCGGTCAAGGCG
>JADYYL010000290.1 GCA_020853655.1 Deltaproteobacteria bacterium | reverse complement strand
GGGAACCGCGGCTGCCGACCTGGAGAATCTCTTCGTCGGACCAACCGCCGTTATCTGGGCAAAGGGAGATCCGGTCAGCTCCGCAAAGTTGATAAGTGACTTCGCGAAGGAAGCCGAGACGTTCAAGGTGAAGGGTGGCGTTGTTGACGGGTCGACTGTCTCTGCAAAGGACATCGACGCGCTGGCGAAGCTTCCAAGCCGCGAAGAGCTCTTGGGCAACCTGCTCGCGCTTATCAACGCTCCTGCGACACAGCTGTTGAGAACGATCAACGCGCCCGCGCAGCAACTCGTCGGGACACTCGGCGCTTGGCAGCGCGAACTGGAGAAGCGCCCCTCGTAGGACGCTTGTGGCTGAGGGGAAGGCCGGCGTTTGAAACGCACGGCACTTGAAATGAAGCAGTAATTAGATTAAAGACAACCGCGATTTTATTGAAAGAGAGGAGTGGATACGATGAGCTCAGTGAATGTTGAACAGGTGAAGGACTTTATCAAGGGGATGACCCTCCTTGATGCCGCCAAGCTTGTGAAGGATCTCGAAGAGGAGCTCGGCGTTAGTGCTGCTGCTCCCGTCGGAATGATGGCTATGCCGGGCGCTGGTGCCGGCGGTGCTGCCGCTGTTGAAGAGCAAACCGAGTTTACGGTTGAGCTCTCAGAAGTTGGCGCTGACAAGATTAAGGTCATCAAAGTCGTGCGCGAACTTACGGGTCTTGGCTTGAAAGAAGCGAAGGACCTCGTTGAAGCCGCTCCGAAGCCGGTCAAGGAAGGTGTGGCGAAGGATGAAGCCACGTCGATCAAGGCCAAGCTCGAAGAAGTTGGCGCAAAGGCTACCCTTAAGTAGTGACCTTCGGGGAGGCAAGTAGTGACCTTTGGGTAGGCTCCGGCATACCTAAGGAGATCCTCGGCGGGCTTGCCCAGCCGAGGGGATTACCTGGTTGGCTTCGGTCGACCAGGGAATGACAACTGGGTCACCTTAGAATGCGTCCCGAGGAGATACTCCTCGGGACGTGTTTCGTGGACTTTCGCTTCTCGGGATTTCGTTATAGAATCCCGACGCTTGTGGCCGCGCGAGCGAGCACTTTGAGATCAGATATCAGTTCGCACAATTGAAACTCTTACCACTTTGCTCTCGGCGCCGCCGAAAACGGCACCGTTCGGAGCGAGGTGGATTTGCATTTTCAGGGCAGTAATTGTTCCAGAGAGTGCGCACGAGGGAGTCTGATCCAGTGAGTGACTGTGATTTTGGACGGTAATTCCGTTCGAGGGAGCAGCACTTTTGAAGAGCTTGTGGCAACGCAAGCAAGAGCGAAGTGCTCTGACGCATTTCGAGCGAAGCGATCGGAAGTAATTCGGTTTTTTGTGCGCACGCAAGAGCGCAAGCTACAAGCAAGAGCGCAAGCGAAATGGGCGGGGCGATCAAACACTCCGCCATAGCGTGTCTACTAGGGATCTTAAGGCAGGGATCTTACGTGGACGAAATCTCCGAGGCAGAATTCTCGGAGCGATTTTAGAATTTTAACCGCTCACGCGAGGCGCAGATCGTCGCGAGAGCAATTCGAGTGAACGAAAGATTTTGTATCACGTTCGCCTTCGATTGTCGGCTATTTTTTAGATTGAGGATACTCTCCGCAACAAAATTTCCAGAACCTTTCGGCAAAAAAATCTTCGGCAATTTAACCCGGCGACTTTTTGTTTTACGCACACTGAACGACTCAGGTGGAACAGATGACAGCGTCATCCAACGCGCTCAATAAGAAAAGTAAGGTAACAACCCGTCTCCGCTTGCGGCGCGACTTTTCCCGGTACCGTAAGCCGGCGGAGATTCCGAACCTCATTAAGATTCAGTGGCAGTCGTATCAACGTTATCTCCAAGAGCTCGTGGCTCCGGAGAAGCGCGAAGACATCGGTCTACAAGCCGTGTTCAAGTCGGTCTTCCCGATTCGTGATTACAACGGAACGGCCTCGCTTGAGTTCGTGTCGTATGGATTCGGCGAGCCGAAGTACGACACACGCGAATGCGCCGAGCGGGGGATGACGTGGGCCGCGCCGCTCAAAGTCACCGTTCAGCTTGTCTTGTGGGATGTCGGTTCCGACAATACGAAGCAGATTCGCGACATCAAGGAGCAAGAGGTCTACTTCGGTGAGATCCCATTGATGACTCAACACGGAACGTTCATCGTGAACGGAACCGAGCGTGTCATCGTGAGCCAGCTGCACCGTTCTCCAGGCGTATTCTTCGATCACGACCGAGGAAAATCCCACTCCTCTGGGAAGTTGCTCTACAGTGCTCGGATCATTCCGTATCGTGGTTCGTGGCTCGATTTCGAGTTCGACGTGAAGGATGTGCTCCACGTGCGAATCGACCGACGTCGCAAGCAGAACGCGAGCGTTCTGCTGCGAGCGCTGGGAATGGGCAGCGAAGAGATCCTGCTGAAATTCTACAAGCTCGATCAAATCACGGTTCGCCCGGACGGCTCGATCGTGAAGCGATTCTTCCCTGACCAACTCGAAGGTCAGAAGTCCTACAAGGAGATCGTTGCGAAGGGCGGAAAGCCTGTCGTGAAGCAGGGACAGAAGTTCAATCGTGCTTCGATCCGACGAATTCAAGAGAATGCAATCGAGTTCATCGACGTCGACCCAGACACGATCAACACGATGGTCTCAGCACGCACACTGATCCTGGCGACCGAGAACATTCATCACCCGGTGACCAAGAAGCTACTCGTTGAAGAGGGTCGCATCCTGATCGGTTGGAATGAGATCAACCGAGTGTTGCCTGAATCGCTCCGCGAACTCGACGACGCGAAGCTGCGCGACATGTTCTCAAAGTTTGAGATCATCCTGGCAGCAGGCGAAGCTTTCCGACCGGTCGAATACGACTCGAAGGGGAAGGTGAAGAACGAAGGAACTTTGGCTGCCCTCAAGAAGGTTGGCATTACGGAGTTCGACGTTCTCTACACGCGCGACAACCACATCGGCGACGCGCTGCTCAAGACGTTGACGAGCGATGGCCTTGAGCCAGAGCGCGAGGACTTGGTGGGGCATTTCAGCGGACGTCCGCATAAGGAAGCGCTCATCGAGATTTACAAGCGTCTCCGCCCAGGAGATCCCCCGCGGATCGAGACGGCAGAAACAAACTTCAACAACTTGTTCTTCAATCCGGAGCGCTACGACCTTTCGGCGGTCGGTCGCTTGAAGATGAATTACAAGTTGCACTTCCGTTCGAAGAACCTTCCGCAATCGCAGAAGAACGCTCCGAAGATCGGAAAGAAGAAAGACGAAGTTTCCGGAACGCACGTTACCGAAGGCGGTACGTTGGCGACCGAGGACATCATCGAGACGATTCGTTATCTGCTCGAGCTTCGTTCTGCGAATGATCCGGTGACGTACTCGATCGACGATATCGATCACCTCGGCAATCGCCGGGTCCGATCGGTCGGTGAGCTCGTCGAGAATCAGTTCCGTATCGGCCTTGTTCGTATGGAACGGGCGATCAAAGAACGGATGAGCATCCAGGACATCGAGACGCTGATGCCGCAGGACTTGATCAACTACAAGCCGGTCTCGGCGGTGATCAAGGAGTTCTTCGGTTCGAACCAGCTCAGTCAGTTCATGGACCAAAACAACCCGCTCAGTGAGATTACGCACAAGCGTCGTCTCAGCGCGCTTGGCCCCGGAGGGTTGCAACGCGAACGAGCAGGATTCGAAGTCCGCGACGTGCATCCGACGCACTACGGTCGTGTCTGCCCAATTGAAACGCCGGAAGGTCCAAACATCGGTTTGATCTCGTCGCTCGCGACCTACGCGCGCGTCAACGAGTACGGCTTCGTCGAGACGCCGTATCGTGTCGTCGAGAGCGGTGTCGTCACCGACCGGGTGCAGTATCTCTCCGCCATGGAAGAGGCACGTGAGGTCATCGCACAGGCGAACGCTCAAACGGATGAGGGCGGGAAGTTCATAGAGCAGTATGTCACCGCTCGAAAGGCAAACGAGTTCGTTCTCGTACCTATCGAGGAAGTGACGCTCATGGACGTGAGCCCGAGTCAGCTCGTGAGTGCTGCCGCCGCTCTGATTCCGTTCCTCGAGAACGACGACGCGAACCGCGCTTTGATGGGTTCGAACATGCAGCGCCAGGCTGTGCCGCTTCTCAAGACCGCAGCGCCGTTCGTCGGCACCGGGATGGAGAAGGTCGTGGCACGCGACTCAGGTGCGACGATCGTGGCTCGCCGCGATGGTGTCGTCGAGTCGGTCGATGCAACTCGAATCGTCTTGAAGGCCGATAAGCCAGGGGCAGATCCGCTCGACACAGGCGTCGACATCTACAACCTGACGAAGTATCGCCGTTCGAACCAGAACACGTGCATCAACCAGCGCCCGATCGTGCGCCCTGGCGATACAGTTCGTGAGAACGAAGTCATCGCCGACGGTCAATCGACGGAGATGGGTGAGCTCGCTCTCGGTCAGAACGTGCTCGTCGCGTTCATGCCTTGGAATGGGTACAACTACGAAGACTCGATCTTGATCAACGAGCGCATCGTCCGAGACGATGTCTTTACGTCGATTCACATCGAAGAGTTCGAATGTATCGCCCGCGACACAAAGCTCGGAAACGAAGAGATCACGCGTGATATTCCGAACGTCGGTGAAGAAGCGCTGAAGAATCTCGACGAATCGGGGATCATTCGCATCGGCGCGGAAGTCCGCCCTGGCGACATCCTCGTCGGAAAGATCACGCCGAAGAGCGAAACGCAGCTCTCTCCAGAAGAGAAGCTGCTCCGCGCAATCTTTGGTGAGAAGGCCGGCGAAGTTCGTGACACGAGCTTGCGTTGCCCTCCGGGCGTCGAAGGAACCGTCATCGGAGCACACGTCTTTTCCCGCCGCGGTGCAGGAAAGGACGAGCGGATGCTCGAGATCGAGAAGGCTGAAATCGCTCGCCTCGAGCAAGATCAGCGGGACGAGATCCGAATCCTCCGCGAAAGTGCGCTGAAGCAGCTCGTTGGCCTCCTTGACGGCAAGCCGACAACGGCGCGCCTCTCGGATGAAGGACGGAAGCAGTTGATCGCGAAGGGTGATCTCATCACGCGTGACGTGCTCGAGAGCATTCCGTTCGAATACCTGCGCGACATCCAAGTTGGTGATGAAACGATCCACGGTGAACTCAATCGAATCGTCGTTGGAACGGGTCAACTCATCAACAACAAGCGTGCTGCGATTGCTGCGAAGATCAAGCGTCTGAAAAAGGGCGATGAGCTTCCTCCGGGCGTCATCAAGCTGGTGAAGGTGTTCGTCGCTGTGAAGCGCCGCCTCTCCGTCGGCGATAAGATGGCCGGTCGTCACGGGAACAAGGGCGTGTTGTCGAGAATCGTGCCTGAGGAAGATATGCCGTATCTGCCGGACGGAACTCCGGTCGACATGGTGCTGAATCCTCTCGGCGTTCCTTCTCGAATGAACGTCGGTCAGATCCTCGAGACCCACATCGGTTGGGCCTGCTACGGGATCGGTCGCAAGCTTCGAGAGATCATCGAGCAGATCACCGACCCCGGTGTCAGCGTTCGATCGATCGTTCAGGCAGGCACCGTGACCAAGGATCTGGCTCCGGATGCCGCGAAGGCGAAGGTCTTCTTGAAGGGCGCGTTGCAAGACGAGAGCCACATCAAGTTCGTGGATAGTCTCGACGACCTCGAAGTGCTCGAATACGCGCAGCGTCAGATCAAGGGGATGCACATTGCGGCGCCCGTGTTCGAAGCGCCCAATGAACAGCGGATTCGCGATCTACTGAAGCTCGCCGAGCTCCCTGAAGTCGGTCAAACCATGCTCTACGACGGAAAGACCGGCCAGGCGTTTACTGAGAAGGTGACTGTCGGCGTGATGTACATGCTGAAGCTTCACCACTTGGTCGACGAGAAGATTCACGCTCGTTCGATTGGCCCATACTCGCTCGTCACCCAGCAACCGCTTGGTGGTAAGGCGCAGTTCGGAGGTCAGCGACTCGGAGAGATGGAGGTCTGGGCCCTCGAGGCTTACGGCGCCGCCTACTCCTTGCAGGAGTTCCTGACGGTCAAGTCGGACGACGTTGCCGGCCGCACGAGAATGTATGAGGCGATCGTCAAGGGCGAGCACGTGCTCGAGCCGGGCCTTCCCGAGTCGTTCAACGTGATGTGCAAGGAGCTCATGAGTCTTGGACTCGATGTTGAGCTCGTTGAGCGGACGGATGCGACTGCGGAGCGGACCGTTGAGGACGCCACGCCGACGTCACCGGCTCTGCCGACACTCCCGGTCGTTCCGGCAGTCCCGAGCAGCGGTGAATCGCCACTCGTCTAAGCAGTTGCGATGAAGCATGCGGGAGCTCGAAGGAGCTCCCGCGGCCGAGTCGGTGAAAGGCCGACAACAAGTTTGAGAAAGAACGGATAGGGTCGAATCAGGTACCAATGGAAGACATCTTCAGTCTCTTCGAAAAGCCGAGAAATCCTTCGAACGTCACCGCGATGAAGATCTCGATCGCGAGCCCGGAGAAGATCCGGTCGTGGTCGCACGGGCAAGTTAAGAAGCCTGAGACGATCAACTACCGGACGTTCAAGCCCGAGCGGGACGGCCTCTTCTGCGCGAAGATCTTCGGCCCCACCAAGGACTACGAGTGCAACTGCGGCAAATACAAGCGCATGCGTCACCGCGGTGTCGTTTGCGAGAAGTGCGGCGTTGAAGTGATCCAATCGAAGGTGCGTCGAGAGCGAATGGGCCACATCGAGCTCGCCGCTCCTGTTGCACACATCTGGTTCCTCCGCAGTCTTCCAAGCCGTATCGGAAACCTCCTCGACCTCTCTCTCCGAGAGCTCGAGAAGATCCTGTACTTCGAAGCTTACATCGTGATGAACCCCGGCAAATCCGGGCTCAAGTTCAAGGAGTTGCTGACGGAGAAGGAATACCGTCAGAACATGGAACAGCACATGATGAGCGGATTCCGTGCCGGTATCGGCGCGGAGTGCATCAAGGAACTCTTGATGGCGCTCGACATTCCGAAGCTCGCCGTGGATCTCCGAAAGGAAGCGGCGAAGGCTCAAAGCGAAGCAAAGAAGAAGAAGCTCGCAAAGCGCTTGAAGGTGATCTTCTCGATCAACGACAGCGGGAATAAGTGCGAATGGATGATCTTGGATTGCGTTCCGGTCATTCCGCCGGACCTGCGTCCGCTCGTTCCGCTCGATGGTGGCCGATTCGCCACGAGCGATCTCAACGATCTCTATCGACGCGTCATCAATCGGAACAACCGCCTTCGTAAGCTCATGGAGCTGAACGCCCCGGACATCATCATCCGGAACGAGAAGCGCATGCTGCAAGAAGCCGTCGACGCCCTGTTCGATAACGGCCGTCGCGGCCGTGTCATCACAGGCCCGAACAAGCGTCCGCTCAAGTCATTGAGCGACATGCTGAAGGGGAAGACAGGTCGATTCCGTCAGAACCTCCTCGGAAAGCGCGTCGATTACTCGGGACGAAGCGTAATCGTCGTCGGTCCGGAGCTCCGCTTGCACCAGTGCGGTCTTCCGAAGCAGATGGCGCTCGAGCTGTTCAAGCCGTTCATTTACAACAAGCTCGAACAGCGCGGATTCGTCACGACCATCAAGAGCGCGAAGAAGATGGTCGAGAAGGAGAAGCCCATTGTTTGGGATATTCTCGACGAAGTCATCAAGGAGCATCCGGTGCTCCTCAACCGTGCACCCACACTCCACCGACTTGGTATTCAAGCGTTCGAACCGCTGCTGATCGAAGGTCGCGCGATCCAACTCCATCCGCTCGTCTGTACCGCTTTCAACGCGGACTTCGACGGCGATCAGATGGCCGTTCACGTGCCGCTTTCCGTTGAAGCGCAAGTGGAAGCTCGCGTGCTGATGATGTCGACGAACAACGTGATGAGCCCCGCCAACGGGAAGCCGATCATCGTTCCGTCTCAGGACATCGTCCTCGGCCTCTATTACATGACGCGTGAGCGTCCGTTCTCGCTCGGCGAGGGACGGGTCTTCTCGAGTCCGGAAGAGGTGTTGATGGCTTACGAACAGCGCACGGTCGACCTGCAGGCCAAGGTGCGAGTTCGTATCTCAAGCAAGCTTTACGACACCACCGTGGGTCGGGTGCTCCTGTTCGATATCTTCCCAGAAGGTCTCGGATTCGAGTTCGCGAACATCACGATGAAGAAGAAAGAGCTCGCCAACCTCATCGACCACGCGTTCCGAAAGTGCGGACACAAAGCGACGGTCATCCTCGCTGATCGGCTGAAGGATTACGGTTATCGCTACTCGACCATCGCCGGTATCTCGATCTGCATGGCCGACATGCGCATCCCGGACTCCAAGCAGACTCTGCTTTCGGACGCGGAAGAGCGAATTCGTGCGGTTGAGAACCAGTACCAAGAGGGTCTCATCACTGCCGGAGAGCGCTACAACAAAGCGATCGATATTTGGGCTGACGCTGGTGACCGAGTCGCTTCCGACATGATGGCGGGAATCTCGACTCAGAAGTTCGAAGGCCCCGATAAGCAGTTCAGCGGCCCGAGTTTCAACCCGATCTTCATGATGGCCGACTCTGGCGCTCGAGGATCGAGTCAGCAAATTCGTCAGCTCGCCGGAATGCGGGGATTGATGGCCAAGCCGGACGGCTCGATCATCGAGAACCCGATTAAGGCGAACTTCCGTGAAGGTCTGACGGTTGGTGAATACTTCATCTCGACCCACGGCGCGCGGAAAGGTCTCGCGGATACGGCGCTCAAGACCGCAAACTCCGGTTACCTCACGCGTCGACTCGTCGACGTCGCGCAGGACTGCATCATCACCGGATACGACTGCGGAACGACTGGCGGGATTGAAGTAACGGCGTTGACGGAAGGTGGTGAAGAGATCGAAGCGCTCGAGGATCGCATCCTCGGTCGAGTCGCGCTCGAAGATATTCACGATCCGATCAACGACACGATTCTCGTGAAGGTCGGCGAGGAGATAACCGAAGAGACCGCAGAAAAAATCGCTGATGCTGGTATCGACCGCGTCAAGATTCGATCCGCGCTGACTTGCGAACAACGCTTCGGGATTTGCGCCCTCTGCTACGGTCGAGATCTCGCGCGTGGAAAGATTGCGAACTACGGAGAAGCGGTCGGTGTCATTGCGGCACAGTCGATCGGTGAGCCGGGAACTCAGCTGACCATGCGAACCTTCCACGTCGGCGGAACGGCGACTGGTCGAGCGGAACAAACAAACCTGCTCGCTCGTTATGCCGGTAAGGTGAAGTTCGTCGAAGGTCACGTCGTTGATTCTCCACGCGGACTCGTCGTGATGGGTCGTAAGGCAGAGATTGTTGTCTTCGACGAACGCGAAGGCCGAGAGCGTGAGCGTCATCCGCTCGTCTACGGTGCTGTGATCAAGAAGCGCGAAGGCGAAGAAGTGAAGGCGGGCGACATGCTCGTTGAATGGGATCCGTTCTCGGTTCCTGTCCTGACAGAGTTCGGCGGAACTGTTGAACTCCGGGATATCAACGAGTTCACGATGGAAGAGCGAACTGACGAACGCACCGGTTTCGCAGAGCGCGAAATCGTTGAGTCGAAGGATCGTTCCCAGGACTTCCGACCCGCTCTCGTCGTCAAGGAAGAGAACGGCAAGGAACACGTGTTCTACCTGCCCGTTGGCGTCAAAGTTGTCGTCGAGAATCACGAGAAAGTCTTCCCGGGCGCCGTGCTCGCGAAGCGTGAACGTGAAACGACGAAGACCAAGGACATCACCGGCGGTCTCCCACGTGTTGCGGAACTATTCGAAGCGCGGAAGCCCAAGCAGCCGGCGGATATCTCCGAAATCGACGGAACGGTCAGCTTCGGCGAAGACGTTCGTGGAAAGCGGAAGATTATCGTCACGCCATCGTCTGGTAAGGCAGTCGAGTATCTGGTCAGCAAGGGCAAGCACGTCCTCGTCGCAGAAGGCGATCGAGTTCGCGCGGGCGATGCGATCACCAGCGGCTCACCGAACCCACACGACATCCTTCGCGTTCAAGGAATCACCGAACTTGCGAAGTATCTCGTGAACGAGGCGCAAGAGGTCTACCGACTCCAAGGCGTGAAGATCAACGATAAGCACATCGAAGTGATCGTGCGTCAGATGCTGAGCAAGGTTCGCGTTCAGAACCCCGGCGACACGCGATTCTTGGAGAGCGACTCGGTCGATCGTTTCATCTTCGAAGACGAGAACAAGAAGGTGACGGCGGAAGGTGGAAAGGCGGCGAGCTACGAACCGTTGCTCCTCGGGATTACGAAGGCGTCACTCTCCACTGAGAGCTTCATCTCGGCGGCGAGCTTCCAAGAGACGACGAAGGTACTGACCGAAGCGGCACTCAGCGCTCGAACTGATACGCTTCGCGGCCTCAAGGAGAACGTCATCATGGGTCGCTT
>JADYYL010000289.1 GCA_020853655.1 Deltaproteobacteria bacterium | reverse complement strand
GGACGCGAGGCTGAATCGTGAATCAGAGGGGGCATCGAGGGACGCGGGCTCGATTAGAATGGCAAGGAAAACGGAGAGATCATCGAGAGGAATGAGCGCGAAGTCCAACGTGTCGGACGAGGAGCTTACGTTGGGGATCAGTGCTCCCAGTAGTTCTTTGCATGGGGCGCCGTGTGCTGGTGACGACTCGTCACTCGTCGAATCTGAATCTCCGCAGTGACTTGCAGAGCTTACATGGCCAGAAACAAAGCGTTCGGAGAAGCACTCGAGCGCGCAATGGTTCGCCGTCCCCACAAAGCAGATGAGGAATGCGATCGTCGAGAGGGTTCTCGAAAAAGCGCGGCGCATAGAGGGCTTCCAGCGGTTCAGCGAAGGCGTTATCTCGCGGCGACTACTTTAGTTCGCGTGACTTCGACGTCGCACAAGAACTCCGAGTTTACATCCGGTCCCAGATATCGACACTTTAGCCGAGATTCTTGACCTCGGAAACACTGTCTCTCCTATTGCCGAAGGGACTCGTGGCAAAACATGTTTCGCGTTACGGTCCGCAGATGAGGAATCTAGCAGAAAACGAGGCAGACGAAGGTCCCTCCGTCGAATCACAGTCGCGGCGAGCGCCAATGAGCGGGCAGCTCCGCGTGTTCGGCGTTTTCGTCCTCGCATTCCTCATTGGCGGCGCGCAGTACCTCTCGCGCCCGAGCACGGCGGTCCACGCAATCGAAAGTGGGTCGATCGGCCACTCGGGCGGATATAGTTATTCGATTGCTCTGCCGGAAGTTCCACGCTCGGGCTTTTCAGAGATGCTCTCCGATTCTGCCGCCCAGCCGTCTCAGTCCATGACCGAGGTTTGGGAGGATGGGGGACGACTCGAGTTCGGGCATGCCCTTCATGAAGACATTCGGCTTCTCGGCGCGCGCCGCTTCTCTCACTGGGGATCTACTCTTTATTTCTCATCGACCGACAACTCAGATCCGCGCACAAATGGTCGAACCTATGTCGTGCAGTTGACGGAGACGAGAACTCCACTTGCCCTCGAAATCTTGCGGGGCGCGCAGCTCCTTTTTGCTGTGCTCGTCATTCTGATGTTACCTCGCTCGTGGACTTCGGCGCTCATACGCCGAGCCCTTCAAGTCACCGCGATCGCGACGCTCGGGCTGACGATACTTTTCTTTGCAGGTATTCCACGCACTCTTGAGCTCTCGCGCGAAAAGATTCAGGTTGCAGCAGGTTACGAGTACAAGATCGCACTACCAACAGAGCCGCTTCGCTACTTCGAACTTCGATCAGATACGAATGATGAGCCGATTCGGTCGTCGCTTGCGGTGTTTGAGGATGGGCGCTCGCTGGGCCCCCCGCACGTCGCACTGCAATCAATCGTGGATTCTGGATCCGGCAGGTTCGCACATTGGGGCGATTCCCTTTACTTTTCCGCCTCCGATAATTCCGATCCCCGCACGAATGGGAGGCGCTATCACGTCGTCGCAAGGGCATTTCCGATCGCCCCCTTACTGGGATTCTCCGTGGGGCTCCTTGCGTTCTTCGGCCTCATCCGAGCAACTCTCGACGGACTGGGGGGTCGCTTCGCTTTCCTGTTGATCGTTCTGAGTGGAGCCTCATACGGAGTGGTTGTTGCCAATGGGGTCCTGCTCTGGGTCGCGATTGGCATCGCACTCGGATGTGGCTGTACCGTGCTTGTGTGGGCAGTGAGTCCGCGGGGAGTGACGCCTTCACTGTCAAACCGACCCTCTTCGACTCTGGCCGCCGGCATCGGCTCGCTTGCACTCGCACTAGTGATGCTTGAGCTGCTGTTGATGTGGGCTCCGCGAATGCCCTTTGCCATGGGCGCAAAGGAGGTGGAAGCGATGCTCGTCCGCGAGGGTGTTCCGGTTCCGGAGGGTCTCGCGCAGGCGGTTGCATCGCGAGCCGGTGTCGTGATTTTCCCGCAGGAATGGAAACGCGAGGTGCTCTCGGTCGATGGCGCTGCGAGCGCGTTTCGTTGGCACGGGGCCATCCATGCACAAGATGCCTCTGGATACAGGCGAACAACGCCGTTTCCCCCTCGAGACCGGGACCGCTATCGGATCATCGTCCTCGGCGATAGCTACACCTTCGGATATGGGGTGGAGGAGCCATTCACGTATCCACGGCTGCTCGAGCAGTTTCTCTCGTCGGGGAACGACGTCGAGGTACTCAATCTCGGTGTGAATGGAAGTCAGAGCGAGGATGTCGCGCGAATCCTGAGGCGCGAGTACGCCAGGCTCGCTCCGGATCTTGTCATCTACGGCGTGTGCTTGAATGATTTCTTGCCCTCCGGTGGACGTTCGTTGATGGGGAGTCCTTCTCGACTTCTTTCCGCGCTTCTCGACCGAACTCGCGCGGCTCCAGCGATTGCTGCGGCGCTCCCACGACTGCGAGTCATGCTTGGCCTTTCGACCGGGTTTGCTGATGAGATTCTCGAGAACATCGGCGAAGGTGATGAGCGTTTTCTCCGCAACGCGGTGGAGATGCAGCGATTGGTTCAGGACGCAGGCGGCGCCCCGATTGTTGGAATGGTCCTGCAAAATTTTCCGGCTCGAGGCAGCGCGAATGAACTCCTCGCGCAGAGGGCAGACAACCTGCTCACACAGGCAGGTTTCACCGTCTTCCCATCAAAGCCGTTTATCGAGCGATTTCATGGAGAGCAATTTGTCGTGAGTCCGTGGGAACTCCATCCCGATGAACGCGCAAACGCGTTGTTTGCCAAACGACTTGCGGACGGAGTTCGTGAACAATCGAACTTTCGGGAGTTCCGAAACGGGCGGCCGTAGCTTAGGCCTCTTTCAGATACCCTTCGACAATTCGAAAGAGCATTGAGTCGACATCGAGGAGAACGTTGACCGCGCCCTCTGCGATTGCAATGCCGGAGATGAATCCCGCGGCACCGGAGCTGAACTCTTCTTCGATCTGATTTGGATGCTGAATGTCGTTCAGCATCGTCACTCCGAGGACGCAGTCGACGACGAGCCCGACAGAAACCTCTCGATTGTTGCAGACCGATCGGACCACGACGAAGCAGGTTCGTTCGTCGTACGCTCGCGAATCACGACCCAAACGCTCACGGAGATCGATAATCGGAACGATCTTCCCGCGAAGGTTCATGACGCCCTTCACGAACGTCGGGCTTTTTGGAACTCGTGTCACCTTGGTCGGCGAAATGATCTCCTGCACCTTGAGAATTGGCAGGGCGAATCGCTCTTCGCCAAGGCCAAAGCTCATGTACTTGCCGGGTTCTGCGCGTGGGATTTCAATCATATCAATCGTTGCAGCTTCGCTCATGTCAGAACCCCTGGAAGTCGTTATCGTCGAGCGGAATGATCTGCTCCGCATGGCTCTTCGGTCCCGTCAGCGAATTGGAAGGTGCGTGGCCGTTTCGGGCTGGCTTCACCATCGGCGCTGTTGGGGTTGGGGCTGTCGGGGTTGGCGCAACCGGTCGAGGCGCCGGAGCGGCCGTGTGCTTGGGGGCGACCTTCGGTGATGACCAATCCTCCGGAGTCAGCTCAGCATGCCTGACGGGAGTCTTGGAACCGTAGATCATGCCGGAGATCTCCTGCACGACGCCCTTGAATCGGTCGGCCTGGCTCCCGAGGTGAGAACTTGCCGCCGCGCTTTGTTCTTCGGCAGCTGCGTTGCCTTGGGTCACCTGGTCGAGTTGCGACACGGCTTCGTTAATCTGTCCGATCCCGAGCGCCTGCTCTTTCGTCGCAGCAGCGATCTCCCGGATAATCTCGGCGGCCTTCACCGACTTCTCCCGAATTTGGCCGAGCGACTGCTCGACTTCCTTCGACTGGCCTACGCCGCGGTCGGCAAGATCCTTCGAGCGTCGGATTTTCTCCGCAGTGTCCTTTGCCGCGCTCGCACTTCTCTGTGCGAGGTTGCGAACTTCTTCCGCTACTACCGCAAAGCCCTTCCCGGCATCGCCTGCACGCGCAGCTTCGACAGCAGCGTTCAGCGCGAGCAAGTTCGTCTGGAATGCGATCTCATCGATCGTCTTCACAATCTCGGCCGTTTCGTCCGCCGCTTTGAAGATGTCTTGGATGGCGTCTGACATGATGTTCATGGACGAAACCGTCGAGTCGGTCGTGTCCTGGACCTGGGTTGCGAGAGTCGTCGCTTGCTGCGCGTTGTCGGAGTTGTGACGTGACATTCCCGAGATTTCCTCGATGGACGCCGCAATCTCCTCGAGTGACGCCGCTTGTTCCGTTGCGCCTGAGGCCAGTGATTGGCTGGTGCTCGTGATCTCAGTGACACCAGTGGTCATCTGCTCCGATCCGTTGGCGAGTACGGCGACGGACTGCTTCAGCGGGCCGTTGATGCTTGCCTGGATGACCAGCACCAATCCCGTGGAGAGGAGGAACAGAGTCAAAGCAACGAGTATCGCATCGCGACGTTTGCCCTCAAACGCGCCGACTCGTGTATCGAGAAAGACGTCCAGCTCCCCAACGCCTGCGTCCCAGAGCGCTGCCGCGCTGGCGTGCGCTGTCTTGACTGAAGACACGAACTCTTCAGGGGTCGTCACGGGCTGCGCCGATTCGACAAGCATACCGAGAAGACCGATCAACTCGTCATGCGCCGTATTATAGGCTTCAAGACGCGGGCTGATCTCTTTCTTCAACGTGGCGCTTTCTCCGTAGAACGCCGCATCCTCATTGAAGGTCGTATCGAGGTCTGCTCGAATACGTGAGACGTCTGCTTCTCGCAGCATGGATTGATAGGTTGCAATCTTAATCCGATCGGGATTTGAGAGTTGCGGACTGTTGCTCAACATCGTTGTGACGTCCGTCCCGATGCTCGCAAGTCGATCGAGCGATTGCGGGATCGCGAGGAGGGTGACGTCCATGAGATAGTAGCTGTCCAGATCCGGATCGAGGATAAGGTTTGATGTGTCACCAGAGTGCGCGAACATTGCACGAACGCCATCCAGGACTGTTCGATGCTGCTCAGTGATCTGCTCGGGCGTGAGAGTGTTGATTGAGCCTTTGAGCTGCATCCATGCTTGGCGGACTTTATCTGGGCTAAAGTCGGAGCGCTTTCGCTTTGCGAGCCCATCAGGCGTGAAGTCGAGGTTCTCACCGATAGCCGCTTGCACCGCCATCAGTTCCTGGAATGACTCATCGATACTGGCTTCGAGTGGCGCGAGGGCGTCGTCGGAAACTTTCAAAGCAGCCATCTGGTGCAGCCCGACCTGCCGAAGCAGCGTGGCCAACGGCCGTTGGTATTGGTTCCCCAGCTTCTCTTGGCGTCCGAAGTCGATATCCTTGTTGGAGATCGTGACCGTTTGATAGGCCAAGACACTCATGACGACGAGATACGCGGCGCTGATCATCGTGAGGCGAACTGAAATTCGATAGTTGTTGAGTGCGCGAAT
Source organism: Deltaproteobacteria bacterium (assembly GCA_020853655.1). GTDB lineage: Bacteria > Bdellovibrionota_C > UBA2361 > SZUA-149 > JADYYL01 > JADYYL01. The sequence continues at coordinate 1,796 of JADYYL010000289.1, read as the reverse complement.
GATTACTCGCATTTTGTCTCTCCTTCTAAGATAGCGCCGGATGAATCCTTCACAGTGCTCGCATACGCTAAAGCGCCGCGCGAGAACTCGATGATTTTTTCTGAATTGATGAGGATGATAACTTCGTTCTTAAACATCGACAGACCGTCGACGTAGTGCGTGTCGAGTTTCCCGCAGAACTGAGGAGCGGATTTGATTTCCATGTCCTGAAGCCAAACGACGTCAATCACCTGATCGACGACGAAGCCAACAATCACCAGCTTGTCCATGACCTGGCTTTCGACCATCAACGCGCAACGCTTTGGAAGCTTTGCTTCTGCGGGCATCGCGAAGCGATTGCGGAGCTCGATCAGGGGGACTGTCGTGCCGCGAAGATTGAAGATGCCACAGAGATACGACGCGGCGCCGGGAACCGGTGTGACCGCGGCGCCATTGAGCGGTACAATCTCTTGCACGTGATTGATTGAAAGACCGTAGCACTCGTCACCGAGAGAGAAGCGCAGAAACTGTCCTGCTACGCCTCGGCTAGATCCTTCGTTCGGCTGTGTTTCTTTCATGCGGCAGATCACGACACTTTGTGGTTGCGAAGGATCGGTTGGTTCGCAGGCGAAATGCCGGAGCGAAGGCTGAAGAAGTGACACCGATCATCTTCACTGGTTCTATCGGTCATTCGGCGTTCGGCTCTGAGCGAATTCTTATTGTGAAGTCGGCTTCTTTCGTCAGTCTCGGACTACTTTCGTGACAGACTTTTTTCCCTCCCGATGAGCACTGGGGGGCTTTGCAGGAGTCCGAATCTGTCCGGATTCGGGCCCGAACCTCAGAATGGCCTACCCGCCACAGCTCTCTGGAGGGCCGAGGTATGGATCAGGGAACCGGGTGGCCGCCCAGGGGCCGCTCTTGGCGACCTCTGCGCAATCTGACCGAGCCAGCGCCTTCGGGGGTAACGCTCGAGGAATCCTCCCGTCTCGGGGACCCCGATTTCTGGGGGAACAAACTAGCTGTCCGTCGCTTGATTCCCGAGGTGCGCGGCTTGAGCGCACCTCCTGAGTGGAGCGAATGAATACGCACCCCGGATGGGCACTTACTCAGAGGGTTCCTAGAAGCTCAGAATGACGTCCGATGACACGGTCACCTGATTCCCTGAGGTCCCGTTGTCATACGCGGACGGGGCTGCAGAATCGCTGCGGTCTTGAAGGTCCCAACGAACTTCCGGCCGAACCTTCAAGTATGCAGTCGGCATGTAGTTCAAGCCGAGGCTGAATCCGAAGTAGTCGCCAGCCGCTGCGGCCGAACCAGAGCGAAGACCAGCAACCCGGGTCCCGTCGTCGTCGCGGAACCCTTCGGCCCGCGCGCCGACGCTGACCGTGTCATTCAACTTGTTGATCAAATACTGGTTGACGCCCCACCACTGCGCATTGCTTCCGTCAGCAGAGCCCGCTTCTTGCGAACCGAAGTCGTGCTGAACGACATAGCTCCAGGTCTCACAAAAGTTATGTGTTCCGACTGCGGAATACATCGTGCGATTCATTCCTGAGCCTTCGTTCCCGGAGACAACCGCAAGGATGAGCGATGTCGATTCGTCGACGGCATACGTCACGCTTCCCAGGAAGCTTGCGTTTCCGTCTGTGTGATCTTCAAAGTTATCCCAGCCCTTTGCCAATCCAGCGGACACCGTGAGGTCCGCCATTGGGGCAAAGGAAAGCAGTCCGCCCGTATGCGTGAAGGGCTCGCCATACTGCATGGTGAACGCGTGTGAATAAAAGAAGTTATCTGGTGCGGTAACAACTTCATACCCG
>JADYYL010000288.1 GCA_020853655.1 Deltaproteobacteria bacterium | reverse complement strand
TACTGGGATGAAGAGCTTCGCGCCCTCCGCATATTCCAGTGTGAGGAAGTCGCCCTCTTTCCCTTCGACAACGAGTTTCCTCAACCCACGATAGATCGCCACGCCGTGATCAATATGCACGACGAAGTCATCTTCCTTCATCTGCGACGTCGAACCGAGGAAACGTCGGATGCTGGACGTCGACCGACTTGGTTTGCGCTTGGAGATCTCGGGGAAGATTTCGTGATCGACAAGGATCGACAGGCGTTCATCGAGCGAACGCACGCTACCGTTGAGAAACCCATGTAAGATGTGGACGACTTTCCGTGACTCACGAGTGCGAGTGTGTCGTCGCTCGTCTTCGAGGACTTCCCACTCAGCGAGCGACCCATCAAACTCTTCGCATTCGATGCCATACGGGGCCAACAGCTCCCGCATGCGCTTCGCACGTGGCAGATGGGACATCAACAGAATCACCCGTTGGGAGTCCTCAAGCTCCTTGTTCATCGCATCGGCGAGCGGCTGAAACGGGAGCTCTTCCTGACGAGAATGCTTCAGTTTCTGCGCAAGCCGCGCGAAATCTCCGAGCATGATTCGACTCGCCGACTCGATTCGGACACGCTCGTCTTCTTCAGCCGCGCTCCCGGTGCGGAACTCAGAGTCTTCGAAGGCGATCAGGTTGAGCTGGTCGAAAGAGATTTTCGCGCGTGTTCGAAGGTCGTCGAGCGCAAGATCCGGATCGAAGTATGACGTTTCAATGGGGGGCACGAGTCGCTGCTCGTCGTGCGCCCGCCGTGACTGTTCATCGAGCAGGTCTCGCATTCGGTCGAATGCGCTCTCAACCGCCGTTTCATCGCAGACGATGATTTGCGCGTCGGAGGAAACGTAATCCCACAAAGAACCAAGCTCTCCACCGAAGAGCGGTTGAAGATGCTCCATGCCAGGCCAGGTTCCGCCTTGCTCGACAACATCCTGAAGAGAGTCGAGGACGCGAATCGGCACCCCTGTTTCAACGCCCCGTTCGCGAAGCGCCGTCAATAACCGAGGCCATTCCTCCCGACCGGGGAGCGCTCCCGATTCAAGTGTGGCGTTCGAATCGACACCCGGAAACAAGACTTCGCTGACGGGGAGCACAACGACGGAACCGACGTCGCGGCGCGGCAACTGAGCAGAGGGGTTCGAGCGCTGGGTCTCCGCATCAAACTTACGGATCGACTCGACGACGTCGCCGAAGAGCTCGACGCGAAGCGGGTAATCGGAACCTGGAGGGAAGAAGTCGACGACGGCCCCGCGCACCGCAAATTGGGCAAGCTCCTCAACAACAGATGCCCGAACATAGCCAAGCGAATCGAGCGCCCCAACGAGATGCTCGCGTGACAGCGACGCACCGACGGTCAGTTCGAACGGAGCCTTTGTGAACCGCGCTCGAGAGAGAATCCGCTGGCACAATGCTTCCGGCGTAGTGAGCACGACGCTCGCTTGTGGCGAGAGCAGCGTATGAAGAGCGAACATCCGAGCCGCGGAGATTTCCGCACTCGGAGAAAGCGCATCAAACGGAAGAACGTCCCACTGGAAGAAGCGCGCGAGTTGGATCGGTCCGAGCTCTCCGACGGTTCGTCCACGGAGGAGGAACTCGAGGTCAGAGTACAGCGACTCCCCTGCCGCCGAACTTGGGAGCACGATTATGGTTTGTCTCGGCACGGCGCCCGCTGACGCCGGGGCAACGTCCGTGCGCGGGGTTCGACCCTGGGCAAATTGAGCCAGGGCGTAACCAAGAGTGCCGACCGACAGTCCGAAAAATCTCTTCACAAAATTGCTCACACACCGCTGTCGGAGGAAGAACGAGGGCTTGGAACATCCCGCCGCGGCGACCCGCGCTAGAAAATGCTCAAGGTTGACGGCGGCTTATACGATAGTTCCTTCACTATTTCAAACAAGAACGGACAAGATCCAACCCTTAAGCTCAGCCGAGAAACTCACGACATACATAGGTAGGTGCGTGTGTTCGCGCGACCGTCGGGGTCCGTCACTCTCAGGAGCGATGACGGCGTGGACGGTCGGATCCGCAACGTACACAGGCTCATAGCCGCGCGATCGGCGCCGGCTCCGTCATCAAAGGGTGATCAAACGCGATGGATATCACGCAACTTCTCACGTTTTGCTACCAGCAAAATGGCTCTGACCTGCACATCAGTGCCGGTGAGCCTCCCATGATCCGAGTCGACGGAGACATGCGGAAGATCAAAGTCCCGCCTCTGACGCCAGAGCAGACGCAATCGATGCTCTACGACATCATGAACGACGTGAATCGAAAGGTATTCGAGGAGAAGAGCGACCTCGACTTCTCGATCGAAGTCGGCGACCTCGCGCGCTTCCGTGTCAACATCATGCGGACCCGTCGAGGTATGGGCGCTGTGTTTCGTCTGATCCCGACGAAGATCATGACGCTTGAGCAACTCGGCATGCCTCCAGTGCTCGGCGAGATCACTCGGAAGGAGAAAGGCCTCGTGCTCGTGACCGGCCCAACTGGCTCCGGTAAGTCGACCACCCTCGCCGCGATGATCAATCTGATCAACGACGAGCTCGACGGCCACATCCTCACGATTGAGGATCCGATCGAGTTTGTGCATCCCTCGAAGCGCTGCCTCGTCAACCAACGGGAGCTCGGCCCTCATACGCAATCGTTCTCAAATGCGCTCCGCGCTGCACTTCGTGAAGATCCCGACATCGTGCTCGTCGGTGAAATGCGAGACCTCGAGACGATCCAACTCGCGCTCACCGCAGCCGAAACCGG
>JADYYL010000287.1 GCA_020853655.1 Deltaproteobacteria bacterium | reverse complement strand
TAGTCCTGCTCCATCTCGCCTTCGTCTTCGAGCTCTTCTTCTTCCTCTTCCGCATGCTCGTCGTCAGAGGTGCTGCAACCCTTCTCCGCGCCACATCCCTTCTCGCCGCTGCAGGCCTTGTCACCCTTAGCTGCGTCCTTTGCCTTTGTCTCAGCCTTTTCAGCGACCGCAGGCGCTTCCTTCGCAGCTTCTTTCGCGACACCCTCATGGTGCTCGGCGAGAGCAGCCGACGGCGAAGTTGCAAGTCCTGCAGCCAAAACGACACCAGCCGACACAGCACTCAATCCGGAAAACACTTTCTTCGTATCCATAGATTCCTTTTTCAATTCATCGATTTACGACGCCGTCTTCACTTCGAGTCGAGTACCGCCATGACCTTCGTATTCGAAGGCGATAGTAACCGGTCTAGATTTCGCTCGCAGTCTTGAGACGGAACATCCGGCACGACTCAACCACGGCAGCCGCTGGTCTTCCAAGGGGAATTTTCTTGCGGGAGATATACGGCGGCGAGGCCTGACGCGCCCAGTACGTAGGGTCGTACCATCGCTACGGCGAAAACGTCAGGAGGCCGCGGGGGTCAGGAGCTTCTTCGCGAGCTCGCTTGCGATCTTCCCCTCGAACTTCCCTTTGTGTTCCTTGTTGAGGAATCCCATTACCTTTCCGAGGTTGTCCGCACCGCCGGTAATGGCATTCTGAATCAACGCCGCGAGCTGCTCCTCGGAGAGTTGCTCCCCGAGATATTTTTGCAAGAGCTTCAGCTCGGCCTGGTTCTGTTCGACGAACTCAGGTCGCCCCGCTTTTTCGCCGATCTCGATCGCGTCACGGCGCTTCTTGATCTCTTTCTGAACGACGGCCGTGAACGTCTCTTGGGTCAAATCGATCTGCGTATCGAGCTCATACCTGTTGAGTTCGGACAGGAGACCCCGAAGCGTATCGACCAACATCTGGTCTCGCGCTTTCATCGCCGTCTTTAAATCTTCCTGTATCTTGGGCTTCATGACCCGCTCCTCGCTGATAATCTCGCCTGTAATTCTTTTTCGATCCGCGCCTGCATCTGCGGGTCGACGGCAATCGGCGCATGCTCGTTCTTCGAAACGGTCGCCCTGCGCGCCACAAGACCTCTTAGCACGATCGCACCGACCAGGAAAAAGAGTGCCGGGATGCCCCAGCTCGCCAGGCGCATCCTGGGATCTGCCGGAGTGCCGAGGATCTCGGGGCCATACTTGGAGATCAGACGTTCCTTCTCCTGTTCGACGCTTCTCCCCTCGACAAGCGAAGCAAGGATCTCCTCGCGGAGCACTCGTGCATCATCGCTGGGACACGCCGACAACGTCCGCCCCGGGCAATATGGACTCATCACTGAGTCGAACAGAACTGCGGCATCATTCAAGGTCGCCGGCGGTGTTTCTGCACTCGCGGGAGAGGAGAGAAAGAGGAAAGGGACCAACAGCAGCGCAAGGATGACTCGGGGCATATGTTCCATTCTCAAATTTGCTGCGGAGGTCGACATCATTTGACACCAGCTCGATTCGTCATGCATCCTACGCGCCACAGTGCCGCTTGAGTAGTGGGCACGACCACGCGGGAGTAATTCAGTGGTAGAATGCCAGCTTCCCAAGCTGGACGTCGCGGGTTCGAACCCCGTCTCCCGCTTTCTCTTCTCTCCGAAGTTTCTTTGCGGCCTCTTCCTGATGACCGAACCACTTTGTCCCATCTGTAAGGTCTCTCCTCCGAGCGCCGACTCGAAAGTTCGTCCGTTCTGCAGTCCACGATGCAAAGACATCGATCTGCACAATTGGCTCAGCGGTACCTATCGAATCCCCGATCGCGTCACCCCGTTGGACGACACTCAGGCGGATTCGCCGCGCGACGACGAAGACGAAAGCGCCTGACACGCTTCGATAACGCCCCAATCCACATCTGGTGAACCAGGCTCGAGGTTAAGCCGCGCAAACTCGGACGGGATTTGTTCCCACTCACGACCTGCCGCACGGCAGAGCGAATAATACGCCGTCTTCCGAATGATCGAGTCCATATCGGGATCGCGAAAGTGCTGATCAAGGAGCGAAAAGATCTCGCCGCACCGCTTCTTCTGCGCGTCGGTCAAGGCGCCCTTGCCACCCTTTGTCCCGCGCATCTTCGGCGCATTTCGATGAAGATGCTCACCGAGGAGCTTGATCGCGACGACCTGCACATCTCCCTCAGCATCCCAGCTCTGCCCAAGTGAGAAGTTGAGGAGATACTCGGTGTACTCCTCGGTGAAACCCCACTCGCCACACAAAATATCGAGAACAAGTGAGACGGTCTGCGGCTCCTGACAGTCGAGGTATTTTTCAAGCACGCGTCGTTCGGAAACAGCCTTCGCCTTTCCGAGCACGAGGAGCAACTCATACACCTCATCAAGGGTGAGCTCTCCCCCTTCGACGCCAAGAAAATCTCCGCTCAGAAGTTCGACGATCTCTTTAAGTTCGTCGTCTTTCAGCGTCTTTCCGGAAGCGATCTTCCCGAGAAGCTGGTCAGCGTCAACCGTCACTCTTCGCCCCTTTCCTTCCGAAAACGGTCTTCAAGAACGACGTCGGCTCTTCGTCGTCGGCTTCCACTTCGGGAAGCTCGACCTGTGCGAAATAGAATGGCGTCGCATCGTCGAACAATCGACCGAACGGGCCTTTGGCGCTGAGATCGTCGGCGACACCCAACGACTCACCGAGGGGAAGATGCGAATGCGCAAGCTCCGTAACCTCTGTCCGAAACAACAGCCACTTCTCCTCATCAAAACCGGAATGCTTGATACCGAGCAGCGGACTGAAAGAGCCAGATGCGGGATCACGGAGCTGAATGAGGAATCCCTCTTGAATGTTCGGATACGATTCGAGCACCGCGCGAAGCTGAGCCTTCAGTTCCGGATAGAGCGATCCGTCGGTCTCCACCTCGACTTCGATATTCTCCCGCGAGGCGATCTCTTCAATGACTTCGCCGAAGGCTTCGACTCCGCCGTTGCGCAGCAGTTCGATCTCCCAGGGGGAGATCTCTTTCCCGATCTCTTGGCCGGGGTTGAGGTGACACCAGGTCGATTCGCCGAGGAGTTGAAAGAGAGATTTGATGGAGAGGCGCTCGCTTGGCCACTCGCGCTCGGCCCAGGTCTCGACGAAGGCCTCTTCGCTGAAAATCGGGAGGGTCTCCGTATCGCCGATTCGAGTCGTGGCGAAGCGGGTCTCCCCGACGGCGCCTGTCCCGATGAGCGGCACGGTCATCGCACCGTCTTCCTTCTCGGGCCGGAGAGGGACGAAAACATCAGCATCGAGCAGGACCTGCAGGAATGCGAGCAGCTCGTCCTTCCCCCCGGCGGCGGCGAGGTCGAGCGCGGTAGTCAGCGGCGCCGCTGGGGCTATGTCCTGTGAGTCGTCCACGCAACAACCTACCAAACCTGCATTATTTTATCCAAGAATCCCCCGCCTCTGCTGTCCCAATAATACAGACGGCCACCCCCACACAAAGCCCGCAATTCATACCGATCTTCCACACAGGTGAACATCCTTGACAGCAGGCGCCCACTTAATAATAAATCACCCTCCGATGTTCCTCGGTAGCTCAGTCGGTAGAGCAGGTGGCTGTTAACCACCCTGTCGGGAGTTCGAATCTCTCCCGGGGAGCCAATTTACCTCATTCATCTCGTTCACCATCTTATGGGGAACGAATTCTCGCTCCCCATCTCAGGGAGAGATTCGAACAAAAAATACTGTGAATCTCTCTCGCTGCACGAAGGGCAGCTCTCCCGGGGTAGCCGGATCGATCAAATCGTAGGTAGTTTTATTGCTTTGAATCCTGACTTGATAGGATCGATCGAGGCCTTAGCAGATTGGCTCTCGTCTAAGCAAAGCTTACTCGTGGGGATGCTAGCAGTTACGTTCTCTGGTTCTGCGATCCAAGTTGCAGACCTCGAAG
>JADYYL010000286.1 GCA_020853655.1 Deltaproteobacteria bacterium | reverse complement strand
GAGAGCTGAAGATTGGTTTGCCACTCTATGGCGCGTTCTTTCCCGGAAGCCCCGAGGCGCTCTCAAAGGCGGGAGGCCTGCTCGAGGGGACTTACTTTGCCGACCTGCGGAGCATGGACTCGGCGCTCCTCGAATCTGCGAAGGGGGACTATGAGGAATTCAACAGGCGATATGGGGGAACCAAGAGCCTCCCAGTGATGTATGCCGTCGCGATGGAGCAGATGCGTGCACTTGACCTTGCGAGTCGGTCTGACGACCCGCGAAAGGCTCTCCATGCGGCCGACTTTCACGGAGTCACTGGGCCGTGGCGGTTCGACGCGAATGGCGACATCGTGGGACCGACGCATGTGATGAAGGTGATCCGCGGCGGGAAGCCGGTCGAGGCAGAGCGTCCCGAATCACCCTGAGATTGCAAGAACTTCATCCTCCTCCGGTGTCTCCGACGCTCGACTCTTTCTCGTCAGGTGCCTGGCTCGCTTCCCAATGGGAGGCGAGTCGCTTATTCTCTACCGCGTCGCCTGGGCTCCACGCTCTGCGCTGGTCTTTCTCTTACTCTCTTCCCGAGTAGTTTTTCGTTCTCACCCTTCTCGCGTCATCCGACCCGAGAGGGGTAACACCGCTTTTCCTCATAAGGTTCACTGCTGAGGTAACGCTCAGCCATTTCGGAAGGGGCGTGTACATGGATCCACATGGAACTTTCTTTCGACCCGTGACCGAACGGCGGGCAGAGCCGTCTGGCATCGCCACCAAGCTCGATTTTCTGCGGACGTTGCAGGAACGTCGAGGGGGCGTTCAGAAGGGGCGTGACGGTACGATTCTGGTGAAACAGAGTGCGTTCCCGAACGCGCAGTTCCGGGTGATGGATCGATACGTCTCCGAGCCCGGGAAGCCCAGACGGATTCGGCGCCACTTCGATTACGCGACCGACCTGGACAAATTCCTTGCCCGGTTCTGGTATCCGGTCGCGTCAGGATTGATGGCTCCCACTTTGCCGTCGGACCGCGATTTCCACGGCGTTCCGGGAACCATCTACTATGCTCCCCATCCGGACGAGTCTCGCCCTGTCCTTTCGTTCCTCACCCGCGAGGCGGCGAGAAATCTGCGAACGCTCCGAGCGAAAGTTCCGACGCTCACGGCGCTCTACGCGCTGAAAGCAACGGAGAGGTCTTCGCTGGATGTTCCACTCGAAGGAGGAGGTAACGGGTTCTCGGCGACAATTCAGTTCCCGTCTGCGTCGGAGCTTTTCTGGGCGCTCACGCAGCTGCGTCACTTCGATCTCGAGAATCGTCTCCAGCTTCCGAATCATCCGTCGGCGCGTCGGAATGCGGCCGCTTCGCTCGTTGCCATCGACGCGATGCTCGGTTGGCTGGGGCGGCGTCACCAGCTCCCGGAGAGTCTGAAGCCAGGATACATGCGAGGTCTTGCAGCGGAGATCGACTTTCTCTGCAACGACCTTCCGCCGATGGAGCATATTCCACCGGCGCACCGAAGCCTCATCTCTCGACCCTTCCGGGATCTCCCGCCCGACGGGTTCGGCATCGTCTGCGCGCGCGATGAAGAGCGTGAACGTAGAAGTCAGAAGAAGGTCGAACGCCGCTGCGCCAACGGGAAACGGGATCTCACCCGCCTTGGCGAGTACCTCTCGATGCCCGGCTACGTGATGCCTCGTCCCGGCGATGGCGAGAATCCGTATCTGTACACCGCGATCCTGTTCTCGACCGAGAACGGGACGGACGAAGTCGTCGTGGTCCTCGATTCTGAGCTCGTCGGTTGTGCCAGCTATGTGCTGCGCGGACCGGAGAGTGAGGTGTTGGGGATCGTGAAGCATCAGCGGATCAAGCTGCGTGCTTCACCGTTCTTCGTCGGCAAGATCGATCACAACCCCGGCGGGTCATGGCGTGGCGAAGTGCGGGAGCTGATCGCACGCGCGCGAGCGAAGCGTTCGTCCGACGTCGCCGCCTCGGCGTAGACGAGACGCAGATATGTTTTCTGACGGTGTATCCGGTGGTTGCCTGCGGGCCCCGGATACACCACGATTGAGGTTCGATTGAGGAACGCGGTGACCCTTATACGCTCTTGATACTCGATTCTTCTGCTCCATGAACGGCGCGCGGAAGGATCCAGTTGTCGACGACATACTCCGAGAATGGGACGGAGCAGGTAAAGCCGGGCGAAATCGCATTGAGAACGTGAACGCTCGACGAATCACCCTCGACGATGAAGTCCATCACGAGCTTCAGCGTTTTCTTCTCGATCAGTTGTGCGCGAATGCCTGGACGCATGAACTCGCGAAACGCTCCGGGGTCGAATTGATCCGCAAGTTTTGTGGCCAGTGACGCGAGATACGCTCGGGAGTATTTCTTCATCTCTTCAAACGCGAGCGAGCGGAAGTTGAACGCGTTCGTCGCAAACAGTCGGGCTTGGTAGTAGAGGATTTCAACGAGGTCCCCCGCGCTAAAATTCTTTACTCCTGTGTAATTCTCACGCCAAAAAGCAGGGATCGCCGTCGGTCCGATCTTCACGTGATTGTCGGCAGTCAGCGTGAAGTGCACTCCCAGGAATGTCTGTTTCAGATCCGGTACTGGGTAAATGTGGGTCGTCAGTGCAGGAAGATCTCCGTGATACTTGAGATACAGCCCCTTAAACGGAATGATCGTGTAGCTCGTTCCGAAGCCGTAGTCCTGCGCAATCCGGTCCGCATACACTCCGGCGCAGTTGATGATCATCTTTGCCGAGTAGACCTCCCGACCCGCGCGGATGACGTTGTTCTCATCCCTTCCGCGATATGGGCTGCGAAGGCGGATCTCGACTCCGACGCTACGAAGTTCCTCCGCCATCGCTGCGGCGACTGCGCGGGGATCGACGGTTGCGGTCAGTGGAGAATAGAGCGCGGTGCCCGAAGTTTTTGCGAGAGGGTTGATCTTCCTCGCCTCCGCCTCTGTCACCAGCTCGACTGAGGAACCATTCGCATCGCCGCGCCGCTTGAGCTCGTGAAGTTGTTGGACCTCGGTGTCATTCTGCGCGACAACGAGCTTGCCGCAGGTATTCAGGGGAAGCTTCCGGTCCGTGCAGTATTGGCGGAGCGCTTTATTACCGAGGACGCTAAACCGGGCCTTCAAAGTTTCGGAGGTGTAGTAGAACCCCGCGTGGAGCACTCCGCTGCTCCGGCCCGTAGAGTGTTGAGCGATCTCGCCCTCTTTCTCAAGAATGAGTATCTTCGCCTGGGGAGAGCGTTCGATGAGCGTGCGCGCCGTCGCGAGTCCGATAATACCGGCACCGATGATGATGTAGTCGTAATCGGATTTCATCTGATCGCAGACCGGGGGGAGAGCCCTTCGATTTTATTTTTCATGGAATTCGTAGTAAAAGTGCGCCTCGATTCCTCTTGGATGCTACTTTCCGATTCGAAGCGAAAGCGAAAGTCGAGAGAAACGACAGGGAGCCAGTAACCAATCGCACCGTCTGCCATTTTGAGCAGCCACTGACCGCAGGGATTCTTCCGCTGGAATATTAATGCCTTCCGCCTCAACCGACTCCTCCCAAGCCCACTTTGAAGTGATGATTCTCGCCGCCGGAAAGGGGACGCGAATGCGATCCCAGCTTCCTAAGGTATTGCACCGCGTCTGCGGTCTGACCCTCCTTGAGCGGTGCTTGCGCGCCTCGCTTGGTATCTCGCCGAGACGGATTGTCGTCGTCGCGGGATATGGAGAGGAACTCCTCCGTGCGGAGGTCGAGCGTCTCAAGAAGACGGAGCGCTTTTCGAATGTCGAGATCGAACTCGCGCGTCAGCCCGAGCAGCGGGGGACTGGGCATGCTGTGATGTGCGGACTCCCCGCGATCTCCAAGACGGCCGACCGTCTGTTGATCCTCCCAGGGGATTGCCCTTTGATGAACGAGGACAGTGTTCGTGAGATCGCCAAGGCCGATGTGAGTCTCGGTCGCCCCGATGTCGTGGTGGTGAGCTTCGAACCGGAAATCATGATCGAATACGGTCGCATCATCCGCGACTCCGCCGGAAAGTTTCTGCGGGTCACGGAGCACAAAGATTGCACACCAGCGGAGCGCAGCATCCGGGAAGTCAACGCGTCGATTTACACGACATCGGTCGAGTTCCTTCGACAAGCATTGCCAAAGCTCGAACCAAAGAACGCCCAGAATGAACTGTATTTCACCGACGTGCCGGCCATCGGACGCGAGCTCGGACGCACAGTTGAGGCGTATCTCTTAAGCACTGCTCGCAGTGCGCTCGGCGCGAATTCCCGCGCCGAACTGTCACAGCTTGAGCGAATTGCTCGAGAGCAGATCAATATTCGAATTATGGAGAGCGGCGTGACGCTGGAAGATCCCGCAGCCACATATATCGACGAGGATGTGGAGATCGGTCCCGACACCTATCTGGGAGCGGGTACTCGGCTCTACGGAAAGACCTCCATCGCAGGTGGTGTCCACGCAGAGGGGGAGCTCTTCGTTTCGGACAGCACCATTGGGGCGGACACGCTCCTCCGACTTGGCACTCACATCGAGTCATCGCTGGTCGGCGCAAAATGTAAGATCGGACCTTTTGCGCATCTTCGCCCGGGTTCCGTCCTCGAGGATGAAGTGCACCTCGGAAACTTCGTCGAGACCAAGCAGACCACGATGGCGAAGGGTTCAAAGGCCAATCACCTCGCCTACTTGGGCGATGCGCATGTTGGACCAGGTGCAAATGTCGGTGCGGGCGCGATCACATGCAACTACGACGGGTCGAAGAAGCATAGAACGAACATCGGCGCCGGGGCCTTCATCGGCACGAACAACTCTCTCGTCGCCCCGGTGACCATTGGCGATGGTGCATATACCGCTGCCGGATCGGTCATTACGAAGAATGTGCCCGCGGAGTCTTTGGGGATAGAGCGAAGCGAACAGCGGATCGTCGAAGGTTGGGTATCGCGCAAGCGCGTCAAGAAAGCGGAGTAGCCGCTCAACGCCTTTATTTTGTGAATAGACCTCTCGCATTAGGAGCAGGACAACAGTGTGCGGAATCGTTGGCTACGTCGGACCGAGAAGTGCCGTCCCGATTATTGTCGGAGGGCTTGAGAAGCTCGAATATCGTGGATACGACTCCGCCGGCGTCGCCGCCGTCGTCAACGGTCGGTTCGACGTGCATCGCAGCGAAGGAAAGCTCTCGCGTCTCAAGGACATTCTCACTCGCGAACAGAAAATGACGATGGAGCCAGCGACCGGCGGCGTCCTTCGCATCGGACTCGGCCACACGCGCTGGGCAACGCACGGAAAGCCGTCGGAGCAGAACGCTCATCCGCACATCGCGGGAAATGTTTGCGTCGTGCACAACGGTATTATCGAGAACTACGCGGAGCTTCGTGCGGAGCTGCAAAAAGAAGGGTGCGTCTTTCAATCCGACACGGACACAGAGATCGCGGCCCATCTCGTGAATCGATACCTCGCGAAGTCTGACGGTCTGCTGAATGCCACGCGCTCTGCGGTTCACGATCTGAAAGGAAGCTATGCGCTCGTCCTGATGTCGAGTGCCCATCCGACATCGCTTGTCGTTGCGAAGAATTCGACGCCGGTCATCATCGGACTCGGCGAAGGGGAGAACTACATTGCGTCAGATATCCCGGCGATTCTCGAGCATACGCGTAAGATCTACGTGCTCGAAGATGGCGAGATAGCTGAAGTGTCCGCGGATAAGGTGCACATCGAGAAGGACGGGCAGACCGTCAAACGTGAGCCGACGATGATTACATGGGACGCTGTTACCGCGGAGAAGGGCGGCTTTCGGCACTTCATGCTGAAAGAGATTTATGAGCAACCGCTCGCGATCACGCAGACGTTTCGGGGTCGGCTCAACCAACAAGAGGGGAGTGTTTTCCTCGACGATGTTCAGCTGACGGCGAACGAATTACGCTCGATCGATCGCGTGTGCATCGTTGCCTGCGGAACAGCCTGGCATGCGGCGCTCGTCACGAAGTTTTACATCGAGCGGTTGTGTGGATTGCCAGTGGAGGTCGACTACGGATCGGAGTTTCGATACCGGACATCGGTCGTCAACGATAAGACGTTGTTCATGGTGATCAGTCAGTCCGGCGAAACGGCGGACACACTTGGCTCGCTGAATGTCGCCGTGGAGAACGGAGCGAAGACTCTTGCGATCTGCAACGTTGTCGGCTCCAGCATCGTGCGCCGAGCAAAGAATGTTCTCTTCACCCATGCCGGTCCGGAGATCAGTGTTGCCTCCACGAAGGCGTTTACGACTCAACTCGTTGCTGGCCTGCTTGTCGCGATTTACCTCGGACAGGCTCGCGGCCGAGTCACGCCGGCGCAGGCGCAGGCGCACTTTGAGGATCTGCTGAAACTCCCGGCGCTGGTGACGGCTTCGCTGACCTTCGATAAGCAGCTCGAGCGTATCGCGCGCAAATACGGAAAGAGTGAGCACTTCATGTTCCTCGGTCGCGGAATGCTCTATCCGGTCGCGCTCGAAGGCGCACTCAAGCTCAAGGAGATCTCATACGCCAAGGCGGAGGGGTTTCCGGCGGGAGAGATGAAGCACGGTCCGATTTCGCTGATCGGCGAAGAAACGCCAGTCGTCGCAGTCGTCGGTCACGACGGCGTGAACTACGAGAAGGTGATGTCGAATCTCAAGGAAGCGGAGGCACGCGGCGGCCAGATCATCGGGATTACCGATATTGAGACACCGGCGATGAAAGATATTGCTTGGGAGATCGTGCCGGTCGGACAGATTCCGGAGCTCCTTCTCCACATCGTCCTGACGATACCGCTCCAGCTCCTCGCATATCACGTTGCTGTCTACCGCGGGACGGATGTCGATCAACCGAGAAACTTGGCGAAGAGCGTCACGGTCGAGTAGCTCAAGCGACGACCAAAGGAACAGAACTCATGAATGAGAAGATGCTACTCTCGGAACGAGAGAAAGAGATTCTGCGCACGTCGAACACGAGCAAAGATCGACGCACCGTTCGACGCCTGAATCCCTTAGGGATGCGCGTCGTCGTTCGAGTTCGGAAAGAATCGAATCAGACTGAGGCGGGGCTCTATTTGCCGGAAGGCTCGCGCGACTCGATGGACGAGAGCCTTCTCGGCGAGGTGATCGAAGTCGCCAGTGCGATGGATGAAGATACGAGCGAGGAGGCGAATGTCAGCGGCGTTCCGCTCGGCGCCACCGTATTGATTCCGAAGAAAGCTGGAACGCGCGTGCCGTGGGACGACGATCTCCGCGTCGTTGAGACGAAGGAGATTTTGGCGATCGTTCAAGAGATTGAGGTGATTTGAAGTCTTCGGCGCGCGTGTCTGCCACAGCGCGCCCTCGCTGCTCTTACATCAGCGCGACGGGGCCCTTCAACGCCTCCGCGGTTCGTTCCGCAGTCTGGGCGATTCGCTTCGCCGCTTCCAAACAATACGTCGTTCGAACTTTTCCGAGCCCTTCTTCGCCGAGGTCCTCGATGAGGAGCTGCAGCACCTTCGGGAACGCTTGAGCGAAGACGAGGAGGGACTCGAGTTGCACCTCGTTCTCTCCGAGCATGTTGAGCACGAAGGAGGAGGTCCGCTCGATCCGATCGTCGATCGGCGCCCAAGCTTGAACCCCTTCTTTCTCTTTTTCGGCGGGGTCGCGGCGGAAGACCTCTCGAGAGACCTGGCTGTCAACAGCCTGCATCGCCTGGCGTAACCCTTCTTCCGCTCGAGATAATTTTTCTTCCGTCATAACGCCTTCCGGTTCCAGCGCGGTCCCAAACCCGCCGCGCGTTCATTCTCATGTGTCCCGACCCTTCCATACCACAGACGTTTGAGCAACAATGGGCGGTCACACCGTATGAGCGAGTGTATGTTCCGGACCTGAGGTCCCGCACCACCCTCTCCAGCCGTGCTCTCCAGGTCTTTCCCTCATTGTTCCGTGGGTAGAAGCTCCCTAGCCCCCTTACATCGCGGACCGCTCCGGTCTCGGGTGCGGGGCGGGCCAAATTCAAAATGTCTTGAAGAGGTTTCACCCGCAGGAGAGGGAAGCATGGCGCTATCGAGTGTCGTGGCCGTCGAGCAGTCACCGCCGTCGATCGTCTATGACCGCGGCTCGTTGAGGATCGTTCGTTTGAACGTCGGCGAGGTTGATCTGGTGGCGGATGGAGCGGATGCACCAATCATCATTCCGCTGCTCCGTAAGAACGAGGCAACCAGCCCCACGTCGTTCACGCTCGAAGGGTTCAACATTCTTTCCGACCCTGCGGTGCGAACGGCAGCGATCGAGGCGACGTTTCGCAACGGTCGGTGGGAGATCGTCCATCACGCCTACTTGCGGTGGCGCGAGCCGTCGCAGTCCGAGTGGGATCCGGAGATGATCTACGTGAACCGCAACGGAGCGGTCGATCGGCACAACCACTGGGGCGTCGTTCGCAAGTGGCGTGTGCGTTTCGGGCGGACCCTGATCTTCGTGGCAGGTGCCCTCCTGGGGGTCCTTGCATGTGCACTTCTGTAGGTGGATGGGTGTGGGGCACGCGCGATGACCTGGAGGCTCTGGATGCTCACCGCATCTCGGAGTCTCCGGCATCGCCGTCTCACGCTCGCAAAGTGACAGGTTTTTGTTTGGCCCTCACCGCCTCTCGTCGAGCTGTGTCAGCGTTCGATAGATCTCATCAGGATGCCGTCCCGGCGTCATCGTCGGCGGAAAGATCGGAAACAAGCCTGCCAAATCCGTGCCCGTTCCCTCGTATGGACCGCTTGGGACGCGTGTCCTCCACTCGCGCAACTGCGCGATGTAGATGCGATCTCGCACTCCGTGATCAACGAAGTACTCAAAGTCTGCGCCTGCAAAGAGATTTGTCGCGGCAATGAACCAGACGGCGATCCCGGGCCAGCTCCAGAGCGGTTGGCAGAGGGCGTTACGGCCCGGGGTGGTCGGTCGTGCTGTCCTTTCAAAAAGAAGAAGGGCGACTGGAAACAACAGAAGGAAAAGGCCGGTGAGCGGGAGCACATGATACCGGATGGAGAGAGATTGGAGCGGCCCTAACTCCCAACGGCCAATGGCTGGCAGGATCATCGGGACAAGGATGAGCAGCTGGCCGGAGACAGCGACTGCGAATCCATCGCGTCTTCCGAGAACGCGTATGGCGAGGATGGCGAGTCCGATGCCGACAGCGAACCCGAGAATGATCCACAACCATGGCTGCGGAAGCGTTGAGGCAATTGCGCTTGGATAGAGTCGCTGAGCGACTGCCGGTTCGTAGTGTGGGATCAGAGCAATGCCGCGCAACACCGTCCCGAGTTGGCTGGCGGTCAGCGCGTAGGTCACCATTCCCTCAATCTTCTCCCCCAACGTCGAGGGGATGGGAGGTACATTCGAGGGAACTCGATGAATGACATACAGCGCCGCCGCCGCTGCGGAGCCCACCGTCGAGAGAATGACAGCGAGCACCACGTTCATCACCTTCACATCATCCTCACGCGAAGATCGAAGACGCCAGACGAGCCAGCCGAAGCAGCCCACCAATGCCGGAAGACATAATCCGTTTCCGAATGTGAGCGGCGCAAGAATCGAATAGGCGGCAATTGGAGCGAGTAATCGCGGTTTTGGCGTTCTGACGTAGCGCTCGGTCGCGCGCAGAGCGAGGAGTGTGAACGTCTGGAGCAAGGTTATGCAGATCTCCATTCCCCACTGCACGCTCTCCGCATGGAGTCCGTTCAACGCATACAACACTCCAGCGAGCACGCTTGCTGCGCGCGCATGCGGGAGTGTTGAGAATAACGTTTGAAGTAAGCCGATCAGGAGAAGGGCGTTGATGGCGTGTACGAAGATCGAGAGGAGCAGATACATGCCGTAGTTCGAGCCAAACATTGCCATCTCAGCTCGAAACACCGAGAAGGCTATGGGGAGGACGTGCTCGTTGTGCGCCTGAAAAATGCGGGACAATCCATTCTCATAGAACGACTGCATGAGATGCCATTCGTCCCAGTGGAAATATGCGGAGCTACGAAAATGGATCGCGCTCGAAAGGAAGATGAGTGCGCACAACAGCCGACGATTTGAAATTGCCGGTGCCGCTGCAAAAACGATCGGAAGGAGCACCGCGGCGAGAAAGACGGAAGTGAGCGCGCGGAAGGGCCAGATCGATGCGACGCTTCGGAATCGGTAAAAGGGTTGGCGCTCTGAGAAGTTGATCCGAGAACGCATCCGAAACTCGCCTGGTCGGGTTCGCTTTCCCTCTGTGACGACCACCTTAATCGGTTGCCCTCGAAGCTGATTGGGGATGAAGGCCGAGCGGGTTCGAATCGTCTCGCTCACCGTTCGCCCACCGGGCTGGTCGAGAGGAAGGGAGATCGTGAGGTCGACTCCGGTTCCACGTGCTTCAACCCAGATCGGGAGCTTCTCCGTTTGCGGGTCGGGCACTTCGAACTCGATCTCGACAACATCCGAGTGCGGGAGCAGGAACGGCTCGCTGGAGCAAACACGGCGATCTCGACGACCGCCGAGAACCATCCTCAGCTCCCGACCGTTCGGAGCATCGCTGCTTTCGACGCACCCCTCTTGCTTCTCCCACGGAATGGCGGCGAACCCGGACGATACCGGAACGCCAGGCGCTGTCCCGAGCTGAAAAATCGCGAGGAGAGCTATCAGCAAGATCCACAGATGCGGGGAGCGACGGTCCATGAAGTGCTTTACTTCAATGTCAGTGCGTTGAGCTTCTCAAGCGATCGCAGAAGCGTTCGAACACCGTAGCCAGTACCACCTGCCGGGGTATATTCGTTCGACTTGGTCCAGAACGCCGGTCCGGCGATGTCGATATGCGCCCACTTTACGTCGCGGGGGACGAACTCTTGAAGGAAGATCGCTCCGATGATTGCCCCTGGGCCTGACGACTGCGAAATGTTCTTGAGATCGGCGATCGAACTATCGATGTGCGATCGATACTCGGCAGCGAGGGGAAGTTGCCACATACATTCTCCCGCTTCCTCCGCGGCTTCGGAAATGACATCGGCGAGCGGGTCGTGATTCGCGAACAGTCCGGCATAATCGCCGCCGAGCGCAACGACCACGGCACCCGTGAGGGTGGCGACGTCAATGACGACGTCGGGGTTGATCTTCTCGGTGTAGGCGAGGGCATCGGCGAGGATGAGTCGTCCTTCGGCATCTGTGTTCAAGATTTCGATCGTCTTGCCGTTCATCGCGCGGGCGACGTCGCCAGGTTTGACGGCGCGACCGTTAATCATGTTCTCACACGTGGGAATGACGACGTGGATCTCGTGTCCGATTGGATTCGATTTCTCACGTTCGATCAACGCTCGAAGGACGCCGAGGCAACATGCCGCGCCGGCCATATCGCACTTCATTTCCATCATGCCGTGTCCGGTCTTGATGGAAAGGCCGCCGCTATCGAACGTGACCCCCTTTCCAACGAGCGCGACGGTCAACCTGGTGCCGAGCTTGCGCTTCGGCGTGTAGACGAGATGGATCAGATACGCAGGCTCATCACTCCCGCGGGCAACCGCGAGGAGGGAGCCAGCCTTCATCTTCTGCAAAGCAGAGCGATCAAAGACTTTCAGCTTGATTCGACCACGCGAGTCTTTGGCGATCTGACGCGCCGCTCCGAGAATGTCAGACGGGTTCATGTCGCTTGGCGGAGTGTTGACGAGATCGCGCGTGAGTCGAACGCCTGCGGTCTGCGCGTCGGCACTGATGGCCCGGCGCCGCGGCATCTCACGAACCAGAAACTGGACCTCTCGGATCTTCGGACCCTCCGCGCTTTTCGCGCTCTTGAATTTCGTGAAGCGATACTGAGAAAGATCCACTCCTTCCAAAACCGCTTCGGCAATCGCTTCGTGGTGCCGCTTGTTGACTTGACGAAGCGAGACCGCGATGACCTCGACGCCGAGTCCTAATGCCGCACTCGCCGCATCTCCTCCAAGCTGTCGCCATTCGTCTAGGTGAATCCCGGAAGGCGACAACGCGTCGGGAGAAACTCCACTCAGGCGAAAACTCACAGGAATTGGAAGCCCCCGCGCATCGAACCGAGCAGCCGTTACCGTGGACCGCTTTCCGGCGCGCGCGCGAAACCTCGTTTCCTTAAGTTTTGCGGCAAGCTGTCCGTTGAATGTCTTATTCGCCTCTTGTAGTTCGACCGGGATTGCTAGCGCACTTTCGGTGATTGTCTTCGCGCGCCCCTTGGATGTGGGGCGCTTTGCCAACGGCGATGATCTCTCCGGGGTGACGGGAAGCACTCGGAGACCCGCTTCGACATTTTCGATAGTGCTGTTGTGAAAAGAGATCTTCATCGTTTTCCTTCCCAAATTCTTCCGCCCGTCCACCCGGGCAAGGAGGTTCACTTCGGTTTCTGTCCTCGCTGGGCTGCGCACAGCGCCGTTTATGCTCATCGCATGAGTGCGAGTGAGCCAAGGTATCCTGAATGGGCGTGGCGCGAAACGCCGAGGATGGCCGAGGATGAATGGGTAGGAAAACCGCTTTCGGATATCCGCGGGCAAGGTATTCTCGACAAGACCTTCCGGTTCCGGCGGACTTTCCCTGAGCGAGACGGTAATGCCTCTGTGGGACATCCCACATCCGTTCTTGTGTGGAGAGTCACGGGCGACGGTACCAACTCAACAGTGGGGAATCCCACCACCGATGCTCGCAGCAATCGGTAAAGCAGTATGATGGAGTTCGGATGAGCATGAATGTCTTGTATTGGAGAGGGAGCGGCGAGGTTCGAACCGACATCCTCTCAGCTTTCCGAACGACCGGATTGTCGCTTGAGGTCTTCAGCACTTTCGATGAAGTTCTCGACCGGGTGCGACTCGATCCGCCCCGCGCATTGATCGTCGACGCCTCGGCG
The DNA here is from genome assembly GCA_020853655.1 of Deltaproteobacteria bacterium. Classification (GTDB taxonomy): domain Bacteria; phylum Bdellovibrionota_C; class UBA2361; order SZUA-149; family JADYYL01; genus JADYYL01. The sequence continues at coordinate 6,310 of JADYYL010000286.1, read as the reverse complement.
GGAGAGAGGGAAGCCTCGCAGCGTGTCATTGAGCTGAGCGGGGTTCAGCAGTTTCGCTCGGTTCCAATCATTTTTGTCTCGTATCATGCAGCGATTCGCAGCACCGTTCTGCGCCGCGAGTATGAGCACTTTACGCCTGTCGACGTTCCTTTTTCGCCGGATCGTCTCCTTCGCTCTCTCGGCGTTGGGGAAACGGCAGCGAAGAAGCCAAAGAAGCGCGTCAGCAACCCAGACCCGGCGAAGCTCGCCCCCGCTTATGGAGGTGAGTTCTTCTTCCAAGCGGGTCGGCTTTCGCAGTTCTCCGACGATCTTCTCATCCCCCCACACCCCCGACGGGAAATCGTTACTCGCGCCCTGGATCGACTTGCCGCGCTGGACCCCTGGATGGGGCTTCATGGCCGAAGGGCGGCATTTGTTTCCTCCGCGCTTCTAAACACCATGGGAGGTTCCCCCGAGCGCGATGCCCGCGCTCGCATCGTCTCGCTCCTCTTCGATTGGGGGCTGCAGGGGGAGACGAACTATATCCGCACCGCGGATCTGCTCTTTGTGGAGAACCAAGACCTCATGCCTGCGATCGCTCAGGGACTACTTGAGACGAGCCGCTTTCTGAGCGATCAGCTTGAAGATCCGAGTTCTGCCATGCTTGCGGGTCACGTCTCCGATGCGCTGGCAATGCTTCCGAAGGCGACGGATCCTGAGACGCAGGCCGATGTCGAGTGCGTCATCGTCGCGGAGCTCGTCGATCGCGCATGTTGGGGTGATGGAAAGTGGAATCCCCACGGTGCGCACCGAGCGGTGCGACAGATTTCGAACGGTTTCCCCATACCGCTTGACGAGGCGATGATCACCGCCTGTCTCCGATTGATCTCCGACGCGTCCTCGGGTGTGCACGCTACGGATGACGCAACTCTTCCACCGCCCAGTCCAGAGGCCAAACAAGCCGAGACCGAGGCCGTTGCTCTGTTTGGACACGGCGTCCTCAACGGGCTTGCCGTCCCGGACCTCAAGTCCGGCATGCGGCTGACCCGCCCAATCTATACTCACGATGGACATCTTGTTCTCCACGCTAACGTGGAACTGAGCGAAGCACTGATCCGCAGACTTTGGCGTCTCTCAGCGATCCGCCCCTTGCGCTCGCCGGTGTATGTTCAGACGCGGTAGGGGTTAGAGCCTCCGTCTCTCGCGTCCCTCAGAGCGCCCACGTCACCGTTACTTCATCGTCGCGGGTGAGCGAAGAATCTCCGCCCCGTATTCCGTCTTGCGATCGGTCGCCGTCCGAGCGGAGAAGTGCGCCGTGACTCGTGCAAGCTGATCCCCGTCGTGCCTTCATTTCCCGTGGGGCAAGAAGCTCTTTTGTTGCGAAATGCTTCGGGTTACAACCCGGAACTTCATGCGGTATCGGTGTGTGTCCGCGATGCCGATCGACGATGATTGTTTGCGAAGCTTCGGAGATGACCGTGAATCGTCTTACCCTCGCGCTCTGTTCGCTGATTGCGTTGAGTCCGACCGCCATCGCTGAAGAGCTGGACATTGCGGCACCGTATCCTGTGCGCCATCAACATCCGCTCGCGCTGACACACTATTCATTTCGTCCCGAGGCGCCTCAGACGCTCACCGCGGGAAGCACTTCCGTCAGCACATCCCTCGCCTGGTCGAATACATACAACTCGCGCGGCAAGGATTACCTGATGGACGTGGAAAGCCGTGTTTGGGACACGGACTTCCGTTACGCGCCGCTCGAGGGGTTCGAACTCTCTGTCCTCGTCCCGCTTGTTTGGCGCGGAGGCGGAGCTCTCGACTCATTGATTAAGGAGTGGGACGCAACACTTGGCGTGCCGAACGCCAAGCGTGAAGACGCGGCCGACGACCAGTATTCGTTCTTTGGCCAAGGCAGGGACGGTGAGCCCTTCACATGGGAGGACGACGGCACGCGTCTCGGCAATGTGCAGATTGGTGCAAAAGCGGAGGTGCTCCAAGGCGAGCATGAGATCTCCACGCAGTTTATACTTTCACTTCCGACGTCCGCCGGAACATCCGGTGCCGAGGGAGTCGATGTCGCCTGGGGTGTGCTTGGTGCTTACGATATGGAACCTGCCTCCCTTTATTGGGGCGCGAACGTTTCTTATTTCACTGATCATTCCCTGGGAGGAGTGAAATATCATCCATGGCACGGAAGCTTTTTCGCCGCTGCGGGGATGCCGATTCTGGAGAACGTCGGTGCAACGATTGCCCTCGTGAGCACGACGCAGCTCGTTGAAAACATCCCGCGATATCCTGATAACGATCTCTACCTTGATGTCTCTCTGCGCCATCGCGTCGATACGGGGCGAAGTTGGGGCGTTCTCGTTCGCGAGAATCCGCTGCATCCGCGGAAGACGACTGACGTGACTCTGCTCGTATTCGCGGAGGTTACGTTTCGATGAGCGACGAGAACGTTCGACGCAGGTGGCTTTTTGTCGTTGGGGGAATGTGCGCGTTTGCCGTTGGCGCATTGGCCTCGCGTGAGTTTTCTCCGGCGCGTCGATCGGACCGCATGTGCTTGGAAATCCAGTTATCCCACGCGAAGCTAAAGGAAGCTGTGCGGGAGTCGCAGAGGGAGATTGCTGCGAAGGATCGCCTCATAGCGGACCTTCAAGATCAACTCGCCCAACGCTCGGCCCCGGCCGCTGCGCCTTCGGCTGTTGTCGCGGCCCCTTCCGTTGCTGGCGAGACGCCGAGCACGGCGCAGGAGGTGAGTGCCGCTGAAACCCGCGCAGACTTCTGGGCAGAGGAAACAACTCGGTGGGTCGAGTCGAGTTTTGCTCTCAAGCCCGACGAGCGCGAACTACTCAAACGGCGACTACGCGAGGCTTCTCTCGCTGGAAGCGCGGATCTCCAGAGCGTGTATCAGGATGCCCTGGGTGCAGAACGTGCGGCCGAGCTCAAGCGACAAGAGCTCGAAGAGGAGGCGACGGAACAGCGTGAGTCAATCGAGCAGGAGGTCTTTACGCTCGCGCGTAAACTGGCGCTGACGGGCGAACAGGAGGTCTTCGCGCGCGATGCATTGCTGGAGGTCCAAGAGGTATTGCGACCGATCGAGGCGCGGATGAAGGTTGCGCAAGAGCGAGCTATGCAGCTTCACCGAGCGCCAAAGGAAGACGGTAACGCAGAGCTTTTTAACATCTATCGGCAGATGCAGGAGCTTCGGAAGAACGCTGTTGAGCAACGGCGAGAGTATCTTGTAACGAAGTTGCGCGAGTCACTGAACGACCAACAGCTGAATGGTCTCCTTGAATACGAGAGCGCCCGCGCCGATGAAGCTCGCTAGTGCTGCGACAACTGAGCCTATTCATTACTTGTCAGAGCACTAGTTCGGGCCCATCAAGGATTTGAAGAATCCCCGTACCGTGAACTTACGCTGACGTTGCATCGACGGGATGTCGAGGCGCAGGCGACTTTCGCTCTGTGCCGTTTGGATCTCCTCCTGTGAGCGATCCAAATCTCGTTCCACGAGCTCCATCATCAGGTCGAGTGCAAAGCTGCACTGATCGGGCTGAAGCGTCAGGATGGTATCAGCGAAGACAAGCGTATCAAACTGATTGCCGGTGTTGTCGATCGGCGTGGAGAGAATCTCCTGTGCCTTCAGGAGGTCATCGAACGTCTGAGTTTCGGCAAGCTTCTCGACCTCGGCGATTCGCCGGGCGATCTTCGTGTGGATCTGTTTGGCCATCGAATACGCCTCAGACCCTTTCGGGGAAACCGGCCGGAGTCGATCGACAATCTCAATGTCGAGCTTCTGAAGTTTTCGAAGAGCCTCGAGATGAACCGTGCGAAGGCTATCGAGCTGCTCTTCGATTGCCCGACGAGTTTCTTTCGCCGATTTTCGGGACAGGTTCAGAACCCAGAGAAAGATGAAGATGCTCGCCAGTCCGCAGCTGAGGAGCAGAATCCACACGAAGATCTCCCCGCCGAACGCGAGCGGAGACAGTGGAACATTCTGTGTCAGATTCTCGGACATGAAGATGGTCACCCTTTCCGGGCCATGCACTTTCCGTGCAGCCCTAGGGAGGCTATCGACCGATCTTCAGTTTTTTATGAGACATTCGAGGGGATTACAGGGTCTGGCACGGGCGTTGATTGCTGAGGAAAAAAGACAAGTTTCCCGCTCTGCAGCTCTAATCTCTCGAATTTCCTCGATCGACCGTACCGACCCTGCTTCTCCAGCTCGTCATTGAGAATGTTCCGCGAGCGGATTTTCTCGAGAACGTCGCTCGGTACCGGCTCACGACCGACAGTGACATCCTTCACCTGAACGTTGATGAGCGAGTCCTGGAGGGTGAGGTCAAATACCGCGCTTCCATTGAAATACCGTCCCGGATGGCCGAGCGGTTCGAGCGGAATCGAAACGTCTGCAAGGGCCGCGGAAGGCTCGAAACGGATCCGTATCTTTGCTCCGAGCTGGCGCGCGAGCTCGGAGTTCGCCACGAGGACAGTGACCTCCTCGTCGGTCAATTCGATCGGCGCCGTGTCCGAGGAAGTCCGATCGGTGAGCAAATCCATCTTTTGGCGCGCGGAAACCAGAAGATCGGGGGACGCAGGCACTTCCTGAATTGGGGCCGGAAAATCCGCAGTATACGCTTCAATGAATCGAGTGGTGATCGACTGGAAGGCGAAATATGCGCCGAGAACGAGAAGGATCATGACGATGAACGTCGTCAGGCAGCCATAGAAGAAACAACCTCTCTTCTCTTTCGGAGATGTCGCGCTCCCTGGTCCGCCGGCCCCGGCCATCCCTGTCGTTGTCGATGATGAAAATTGTGCCACGTCTATGTCCTTCATGGGCGCTCCGTTGCAGCGCCAACCATCTGCTTGTCGTCACTACCGCTCTTCGCATCTGTCGACAGGATATTTCCTCTTCTCTGGGGAACACGTAGTGTTCCTGCGATCGACAACAGGGATTGTCGATACTGAATGCCCGCTCGGCAAGTATTTTCGACCTGAAGTTCTTACACCTTCGATGATATCCGCAGAAGCTCTACAGTATTGGTTCCTTCAAACCGTGGCGATGCTGCTCACCGCGTTCGTGATCCCGCGGTTTCGCATCAAGGGGCCGCTCGCGGCGCTCATGCTCGTCCTCGTGCTCGGGTTTGTGAACTCGACGATCTGGGATGCCGCCCTTTTCCTTCACATACCAGACTCCGCGACCACCCATGCGGCTGTCGTACTTCTGGCCAACGGGATTCTCTTTTGGATCTTGGTCAAGCTGATTCCCGGGATTGAAGTCATCGGGTTACTACCCGCATTGGCGGCACCAGTGGTCTTCTCGCTGGTGAGCGTCCTGACGTATCAATATGGCAGAGAGATCGATTGGCTTGCGCTTGGCGAGCAGGCGATTCAGGTCATCACTCGCATTCGCGATCAGCTCAGTGGCGTGAAAACCGCACAACCCGGAGGTGGGTAATGTTTCGAAGTATCGGAAACGAAGTGTGGGCGTTCGACTGCGAGTGGGCGCCCGATCCGCATGCTGGGCGACGCCTCTATCATCTCGCTGACTCCGTCTCTGACGAGGCCGTTATTCGGGAGATGTGGAAGAACGGCGGAGCAACGGAGCTCGATCCGCAGCCGTATCTCAAAACCGTCATGTGCCGACTGCTGTCGATCGTGGCGGTCGTCCGATCGGCGCGCGATGACGACGTTGTGCTGTCACTCCACACGCTCCCACAAGATGTCTCGGATCCGAAAAAGACGGCCGAAGAGGCGATACTCTCTACATTTCTGAGCACCGTCGGAAAGCGACGGCCGCAGATTGTCGGCTTTAATTCAGTGGAGGCGGACCTTCGCATTATTGTCCAGCGTGGGGTCGTCCATGGGCTGTGCGCAAAGGATTTCTCATCGCGCCCCAACAAGCCTTGGGAGGGCGAGGACTATTTTTCCCGCCACAGCGAGGGGCATCTCGATCTTCGCGGATTACTCTGCGGCTTCGGGAAGTCGGGACACTCTCTCCATGAAATAGCGGTGCTTTCCGGAATCCCCGGAAAGATGGACGTCAGTGGAAGCGCGGTGGTCTCTCTCTGGCTCGAGGGACGATGGGACGAGATCGTGCACTACAACCAGTTCGATGCGTTGACGACATATCTGCTTTGGCTTCGCGTCGCTCTCTTTGCTGGCCACTTCTCTGTGGAGCAGCATCGAGTCGAGGAAGAACGGGTCGAAGCGCTTATCCAGCGTTCAATCAGCGAGGGGATGACCCATCTCCAAAAATACTCGGATGAATGGCAACGTCTGCGAAAAGCGTGATGGAATGGGTGCGGGGTTTTGGCTGGGGTGCTAT
>JADYYL010000285.1 GCA_020853655.1 Deltaproteobacteria bacterium | reverse complement strand
GAGAGAATATTGTTCCATGAGATCTTTGCTGCTCGCACTCTTTTGCTTCACTGTTCCCGCGTGGGTGAACGCGTTGACCGTGGAAGAGGCATATAAAGCAATTCCACACTCTCGCGCAGAGTATGACCCTACTCGAAGCACTCGCGATCGATCCGAACGTGAATATCTCGCGGCACTCTTTCGACTGTCCGATCGCGCGCTCGTGGAACGCATCATGGCGATGCAATCACTGAGCGATGGGAAACCGGGTGCGCTTGCGACGTATGAGTCCGAGATTGGAACAATTGTGGGAGACATCGAATCGCTTCGAGAGCCACAAACGGCGACGGGTCTGGGCGCAATCCTCGTTCGAGCTCTTCATGGACAACTCGAGTTCTTTCGAAGCTGGTCACGAGCGCGAGAGAAGGGACTGCCTTTCGGCGTTCCCAACGGAACAGCACAAAGTGGTGTGGACCCCACCATCCGCAGCGCGAGTGGAAGCTTGCATCAGCTTTACGGCGAACTTATGCGGCGCTATGCGAACGAATCTGCGGAGAACAAGAATTCGTTCTTTCAATATCTGTGTGCTCTGGATTTCATCTAAGCCTGTCGAGCGAACCAAGCGTGTTGCGAGTGGGAGAACCGTAGTCCGGGCGGGGACCTTTTCGCTTTTTTCAAAAGAAAGAACCGAAAAGGTCCCCGCGCCGGATATGATCAACCTGAAGAGATCACCGTTACATGTCATGGATACAGTCTGGACGTCGATAAATGCGGGCGGCACCTGTGTGAGCATGCCGCCCGAATGACTTCCGGCCCTACGTTGGAGTCGCTAGAAGTCCCCGCCTGCGCCGCCGACATCGGCTGACACATCGACGCTTACACCCGAATCACCGTAGGACGAACTGCCCCAACCACCGTCATCTCGCGACGCATGGTAAGTCGGCCGTCGAGACGCCTCGTAGCTCAGCTGCGCCGTCCGCTCCGCCGACTCGGCGTTTGAGATGGCCCGAGCTGCTGCGCGTTCCGCCTGCTCTGCATGCTCCGCTGCCTGAGCGTAAAGCCCGAACAGAAGAGCGTCGTTCGCCTGCTGAAGCTGGTTGTTCCCGCGTCCCGACCCGATCTGAATGTCGTGACTGCTGGTCCAGCGATTCGCAGCGTCGATCCTCCGCGCCGCCGCCCTGATGGCACTGAGCGCCTCTTCGAGCAGTGCTCGCTCCTTTCGGATCCGCGCCTCAAGTGTCGCAATCGCGTTAGTGATCGACGAAACCTGCTTGCGAACACGGTCCCAGTCCCCCTGTGGGTGCGTGAGCGCCTCCTTTGCGCTCGCCCGTAGACTCACGATCTGCGCCAGCTCAGCTCGGAGGTCCACCAACTCCGTCGATTTCTGGCCACCATCACGAGCGACGGTTTCCAGCTCTTTCGTGACGCGCTCGATTGCTGAAGCCTGAGCCTCAAACTGCGCCTTGGCCTTTTCGGCCGCCGCGCTGTCCGAGTCGATCGCCGAAGCGAGCTTCTCGACCCTCGACGCCAACTCCCCCGCGATACGACGGCAGTACACCGTCGCGCGCGGCTTCGCTGCACGAGACTCGGACAGCCTGAGCAGTCCGGACCCGACCGACCGCCACTCGGCGGCGGTAACTCCTGAGATGTCCCAGCGCTCGATGTCGCCGAGCGTGTGGAACCGGTTCGTCGCAGCCGTCACGAGCGACTCGATCTCCAATTCGAGCTGCTCGAGATACGTCTGCAATTGCCGAATCTCTTCCAGGCGGAAGCCCATCTGCCGAGCGGACTTCGCCGCCTGCTCGATCATGGTCACACCGGAGAGCACGGAGCCGTCTTCGATCGTAACTCGTCCCCGCTCCAGAAGTTTTCGAGTGTCGACGGCGAGGCGACGCGCCTCGTCCAGATTGTCGCTCACCGAGACTGTTCCCCCCTCCTTGAGGTTGATGTCGAGACGAAGCGAAGGCTCATCGTAGGTCGCGACGAGCGTTGCAAGCACCTGTTCTCCCTGAGAGAGCAGTGCCTGCTGCGACTCCAGCGCCGCAGCAGCCTCGGCAATGAGCGACTCGTAGTTGCTCACACCGTTCTCGACTCGGGAGACCAGTTCTCCGAGAGAGTCGAGTCGCCGCTCCGCGACGTCGCCGATTGCAGCCGCGGCGTTCGCGTCTCCCTGGGAGAGCGGTGCTGTAGCCGAATCGAGCAGCCGTCGCAGGTCCGCCAGCTCTCCGTCGACGTCGAGGGCGATATCCACGAAGAATCGTTCCGGAGGCACACCGAAACGGTCGGCATACTCCCGACGCTTCTCTCGGACTCGCGCCCCTAGATCGTCACCGCGAGTACGTAGCTTCGTTACGTCGAGCTGCACGATGCAGACGTCCTCGACGTGGTTGCGGAGCCCAGCGAACGCGGTGGCCACGAACTTCCCGGAGAGGCTGACGCCCTTCCGGATCTCGCTGCCTGCGTTGCGCACAATCTCCCCGATAGCCGCATCGATCCACGCAGACTCGATGCCCTTATCAGAGAGTTCGCTCATGCTCATGAGCAGCTTGGGAACGTCGTCCCCTGCAGCCACGTGGAGAGCCCCGAGCACATCCAAGATCCCGCTGAGCCGAGCGCCGAGAGCCTCCGCCTCCTGGAGCGCACTTGCCGGGTTCTTGACTGCGGTTACCCGCAGTTTCCCGATAGCCGCGCTCAGTTCGGCGAGCTCCCGCTTCTCGAGATCCGGGATCTCGAACCGGAGTGCTCGCAGGGTCGTGAGCATGGCGGCGATTGCGTCTATCTGCGCACCTCGCGCGCTGATGGTCTTCTCCGCGTTGACGATGGCGTGCCGGAGTTCCTCGAACTTCGTCGTCACGTTGAGGATCTCGTTGTTGATCCGCTCGATGAGTTCCGGAGCTCGCACTTCGCCGTAGCCATACTGGTC
>JADYYL010000284.1 GCA_020853655.1 Deltaproteobacteria bacterium | reverse complement strand
CGGCAGGCTTCCTCGGCTCGCCGATCCGGGGCGACATCCACGGACTCGAGATCTGCAACGTCTGGGTACACCGCAAGCTGGAACCGCTGAAGCATACCGTCGTTCCGCTCCCCGTTCTTGGCTCCCGCAAAGTGCTTCTCCAATAGGCTGGGCGTGAGGCACCCAAGGAGCGATATGCAGACCCTCGGAATGTGACGCCTTCCACGACCGATTCGCGCGAGGTCATGACTCCCGTTTCCATTCCAACCTTCGAGATAGAAGCTGCGGGCCTCAGATCTCTCCGGTTGATCTAGCTGACCAAGCAAGCCGAAGAGCTCATCCCGGTATACGAGTGTTCCAAACGGATTCTGCTCGAGGATCTCGCCGAGTGCTTCTGCGGTCGGATCGTTTACGACGTAGGTCGTGCGCGGCGGTTTCGAGGGGTCAACTAGAAGAGAGTAGTCTGTCCTCAATGAATCTCGCTTCGCTGAGTCTTTAGTCGACTTGAGAAGTCCCTCGATTCGCTTCCGTTCAATGTTGAGAAGCTCACAGTCTCGTTTCCAGATCCGCTCCTGGTCTGCGTAGGCCGCCGCTGAGGCTTTCTCTAGCTCCTTGAGAAGCGAAAGCGCTGGTCGAACTGCCGGTGTCTTTCGAGCGCCCGGTGAGCCAATAATCACTCCCCAGAGGTTCGGGACGACGACAAAGTCGGTATCGCGCGCCTTCGGTTGTATCTCGAATCTTGCGCCTGCGGCCGAAGAGAGAACGGTCAGCAATGGAATCGCCGCGAACTCGAGAGGAACTCCAGATCGACGGGCGATGTCAGTCGCGTAACTTCGGATCGGCTCCGGGAGTGCTTCGGGAGAAAGGTTCGGGACTGAGCGAAGTCGGTCCGGAAGGGGGACCGGCACCTCCCACCCCAATTTTTCGACTATGCCCCCCGCACTGACAGCACTGACAATACTGACAGAGTCATCCTCGATTGCGGCGGGAGTGACCTTGAGTAGGCCTTGGACACAGGCCGCGGTCGCTTCGGGGTGAAGCGCGAGCCAATCGATGACGTCGCCTTTCTCCGGAAGGTTGAGTGCTTGCACATCAATGGTTGTGACAAACGAAGCGATGCCGTCGAGCCGTCCCGCGAGAACCCTCGCCGCTTCCAGCCCCGGCTCATCGTTGTCCGGCCAAATGACAACCCTCCGACCCTGGAGAGGGGATATGTCGATGAGACCCGCGTTGGTTGCCGCGCCAAAGGAGATAGACGGAAGGCCGAACCGTTCCCCGAGCTCAGCCGCCTTCTTAGCACCCTCGACGACATATACGGCTTCGTCGTGTCTTGAATCCCGAAAGGCTTCATTCACATACCAGCCGACAGGAGCGCCGCTTCGTCCCATGACCCACCCACCTTCTAGGAGAGACATGGGACGAATGACTTTCTCCTTCGCTGAACCGGTCTCAGCACGAACCTCGTAATAGGCGATGGCATCTGGGGAGAGCCCGTTCGTTATCGCGTAGAGACCGGTGAGCTGTTGTTCTCCAGGAAGTTGTCCGACAAGGGCTGCCGCAGCCGTTTCTGGTGATGCGCTGCGGGGGGCCATGATGAAGTTCCCGTGCATAGTTCCTCGTGGTGAGACTCAAAGTGCAGAGATCGGCGATGCCTCCGTCGCAGTCGAAGCAAAAGAAGCAGCGGGTCTCGTGATTAATCTGGATACGGGCGTGGGTCTGACAGAGCGGGCAGGTCGTCACCCGGTCCGTGAATCGAGCGTTCCTCGAGAGTCGGATCCCGAGTTGCCAAGCGGCAGATCCGAGGGTGCGTTTCATACAATCACCCCCCATTCGTCCACGAGGAGACGAAGAACGTCTGCGAAGCTTCCCCGTGTCCGCTCGATCTCAAACTGAATGATGTTCGACCCGCTCGTTCCACAGGCCAGACACTTGAATGCGCCTGTCTGCAGGTTCACCCCGAGGCTCGGAGTAGAGTCGTCGTGAAAAATGCATCGCGTATTGCTCCAGCCCCGAGGATTCGGACGGCTTAAGCGCGCGAAGCGGCTGCCGTAGAAGTCAGCGGGACAAATCCCGTTGACCACGGCGTTCCGTGATATATAAGTCATATCGATCTTCATTCCTTGTATTCCCCACCCTCGAGTTGGCGCTTGAGGGTGGGTGTTTGTTCCTTCCGACTACGCTCCGACTTTTCTCGAAGCGAGCCACTCCTCGACATCCTCGCGAAGCCAACCGACTCGACCGGTCGAGAGCTGGAGCCGCCGAGGGAACTTGCCGCTCCTCTCCAGTCGTTCAATGGTCATGCGCGAAAGCCCTGTTTCTAGGGCTAAATCCTTCCGGTTCAGTATTCGCTTACTCATTTGCGTTTCCTCATATGCATTCTCCCTCGCTGCGGTGGGCTTGGTACAGCCCCTCTGATCAAGAATGTTATTTCGTGAGAAGGGGGCGATCTAGCCCCCGCTCTCTCCCGAAATTCACCCTCGGTTCGAGGCGTCTGCCGCAATGGATCCTTCAAGCCACGCCGCGATATCCGACTCGAGCCAGCCATACCGCCCCGGGGTCATCTTTCGTCTAGCGGGGAACTCCCCGCGCGCTTCTGCGCGGGTTATTGTTGCCCGGCTGAGCCCAAGTCTCTCGGACACCTGCCTTACATTGAGAATGCGAATCTCCATTTCCTTTCTCCTCGTTGCACGATTGATCGCTGCGCGACTCCGATGCGCATCGTGGTTCATCTTGAGGGGCAAAAGGGGGCTAGTCTAGCTCGTGCACTGCCGGGTGAGATGGGGTTGCTTCTCGGTATCCGGGAGATGTTCGTGCCACTCGGAATCCATGAACGGCGGCCAAGAGTTCTGGCCACCGGAGGCATTG
>JADYYL010000283.1 GCA_020853655.1 Deltaproteobacteria bacterium | reverse complement strand
TCGCTTCGTATTCTGAGCGAAAAGCGATCGCAGCAATAGTTGAAGCGTTCTTCGCGTCAGAGCCGAGGCCTCACGTCCAATCGATTCGCACCGAAGACTCGACGGGTGACTACCTCACGGAATCAAAGTTCGTGACGTCGAGCTATTTCATCTCCGGAGGTGAACATCTCTCGCACTGCTTTCATCTCGAGAATGGCGCGACAAATTGCCACGATGTCTCCTATTTCGGTGCCAGGCTTGATCTCTGCTACGAGTCGGCAATCTGCGGGATCAATTCGTTCGATCTCCGTTTCTGTCTCGATTGCTGGGATGGATGTGCGAATTTATTCTATTGCGATATGTGCCCGGGCTCGAAGTCTTGCTTTGGGTCAGTGGGCTTACGAAAAGCGACGTTCTCCGTATTGAATCGGAAGTACAGTGAGAAGGAATACAACTCACTCGTCCGGCGCATCATCGAGCACATGCGAGATACCGGCGAGTGGGGCGAGTTCTTCCCGATCGAACACTCTCCTTTCCCCTACAATCTCTCCGAAGCATTCCGACATTTCCCCATGACGCAGGAGCAATGTAGTCGGGCTGGGATGTTGTGGAACGAGCGTTTCCAACCACCCTCAACGAGCGCCGTTCCGGCGTCTTCCCTCCCGGACACGCCACCATCGGAAGGAACAAACTCGCTGACTGTCCTCAGCGCCCTGAGTGGAAGAGCTTTCAAAATTACAACCGAGGAGCTGCGGCGGTATAGACTGCTCAATGTTCCGCTCCCTCGGCTGAGCTACGAAGAGCGGATGGATGAGCGAATGCAGCGGCTCGGTGGCGTGAAGCTCTACCGGCGCGCATGCGCGAAAACCGGAAAGACGTTGATGTCGACCGCCGCTGTGAGCGACGAACGGGTGATATGGGAAAAGGAGGAGTATGATCGTGAGTTTCAATAGGTTCGTCACAAGGGCCGCCATCGCGTGCCTTTTGTCGGTACTGACATTCTCATCCAATACCGAAGCGCAGAGTTCGACCACGGAGTCGGAGGAGGTCAAGATTGGCGCGGTGCTCTCGCTCACTGGTTTGGGACAAACCTGGGGAGAGCAGGCGCGTCGCGGCATTCAGCTCGCCGAGAACGAAATCAACAACACCGGCGGCATCAATGGGAAAAAACTCACCGTCATCGTGGAGGATAGCGCCTCCCAACCCGCTCGCGCCTTGAGTGCGTTTCAGAAGCTGACGACACAGGACGGGGTCAATGCGGTGGCTGGGGATATCCTGAGCTTCCTCACGCTACCGATGGTTCCAGCGGCGAATCAGCAAAAAATGTTGCTCGTCACCCCCTCCATCTTCGATACCGATCTTCCGCCGCAGCACGACTACTTCTTTACGACTTGCCCGACAAAGGAAAGCATCCGGCCATCTTTCGTCCGCTTTCTCGACCTCAATCCGAAGTTGAAGCGAATCGGTATCATCTGCGCCGAGAACTCGTGGGGGAAGACATACCTGGATGTCTGGCAATCGGTGCTCAAAGAGCGAAAGATGGAGCCGGTCGATGTGGTCTGCACACAAGACATGGGCACCGACTTTCGCGCAGAGGTGCTGCGGCTCAAAAAGAGTAAGCCTGACGCGGTCATCATTCCATTCGGAATAGACCGTGCGGTGCGTCGACTGCGGGAGCAGAAGATGGACGTGACGATCTTATCGACGAGCGATGTCAGCGAAGCGATTTACCGACGGAAGTTCCCCTTCGCGGAAGCAGAAGGCATCTATTTCAATGATTGGCCCCCGGGAGCCCGATTTCGAGATGCGTTCGAGAATCTCTACGGCACTCACCCGATCATGGAACCTCAAAACATGTATGAGGCGGTGCGCTCAGTTGCCTATGCGCTGCGCCTAGACGCAAAGAACCCGAAGGCAGCAATGAGCAAGTTGCGCTACGACGGAGCCGGCGGTGTCATCGATTTCACACGCTCCCACGCAGGCAATGGAGCGCTTTCGAAGCTCATGGTCGTGCGAGAGTTCGAAATCGTCGAGGCCCAGGAGACTCCCGGTGAATAAGTCGAGAAGGGGCTGATAAAGCTCCCATGCCGAGACGCCAGTCCCGAAGAGGGAAACTCATCGGCTGCGTCAATCACAACGTGCGCAGATTCGGCTCGTGGGAGGCGACAGAGATGCTCGTCGGTTCCCATTCGCGAGAAATGGCATCCAAGGCCCTTCAGGAAAGCTCAGATACCTCATCCGCGCTTTCGATCAGGTTTGTGAACAACCGAGAGTAAGCAGGCGAGAACTAAAAAACCGCGCTCTCTCATCGCGGATGCGATTCCACGCGACCGCAAAGCCATGCGATCCGACTTGATTCCCCGGACAACAACGTAGCCCTGACCTTGCTCAAGCATTTTGGGCAATTTCGCTCGGCGCAAAAAAAAAGGGGCCGGAAAGGCCCCTTTTGCATTCACAGACAAAGTCAGAACAACAATCGCATCAGCGAAGCAGATTCAATCGCTCGTTGAGCTTATCCGGATCGGACTCATACGTCCGAAGGCTTTGTTGAAGAGTGACCGGGTCGAGGTCGAGATGCTGGGCAACCCAAGCGAAGCTGAATGCACGTGTAGGCGTCAACGCTCCGAAAAGCCACTGACGGGCGCTTCGAACGACATGTCGATCGCACTGTGCGGAACCAAAGGCGTCGCAGATAGCTCGGGCGAGAACGGCGGCGAGGAGGTTTCTCTCAGGCTTTACATCTCGTGCAGATACCGATGATTCTTCTTCTTCCTGAGCTCCAGCGCGAACTTTCGCAACAGACATAGATCCTTCCTGGCTCCTGGGTAATCTGTTCTACCGATTCTCACCGCCGACTCAGAATCTATCGAAGGGACTGCCTTCGAAGCTCATGAATTCCGGCGGGAAACTTCTACCGCTGCACTTAAAATTTACTTGCTCACCCCAAACACCGTCACTCTACGACCCCTCACGAGCCGCGATCACTTCTCAAATCATCCGGCGCACAACTTCCGGATTCCACGACTCCTCTACCGATTCCCTCTCGTCGATCCCTCCGAGCGCATTCGCGGACTCGATTCGATTCGACTCGATCAGTTTCTCGCTCTTATCCTGAAACGCAGATGTATAAGGGTTGGTTGAAGTCGGATTTGTCTGAAGTGGTGTCTGCTGAAATTTGCCGCTCGAATTTCATTGCTGAAACGCCTTCTCTTTAAGCAACAAGAACGAAGCAAACACTCGATCGCTTTTCGTTTTAAGTGGATTAAAGCTATACGCCCCGGGAGCGACGCTTGTCAAGCAAGCCGGGCCGGATAAAGTTGTCCACAGCGGTGGAACGATCTGTACTTCGAGCACGAAAATCGGTACTCTCAATGGTCTCTAACTCTCGCATGCATCTGGTGATCGGAATCGTGTTCGTCGTGTTGACGATCGCGTCGTTGCATGTCGCGATGACATACAACTTCTGGAACGAATTCATCGTGACTGAGGTCCTGCTGATCGTTTCGTCGGTCGCGGTCGCCCTCTTGCTCAGATCGCCAGAAAATAATCCCGAACAGAAGAAGAGGTAGCTCGTGTTCATCTCGAAGCGGAGATCGATCGTCGTCCCGCAACTCGAGCATGCGAGGCTTGCTGGCGTACTCGCAAGCCTGTGGGGAAACGACGCGTTCGAGTTTCCAGAGATCTCCAGAGATTCTTTTCTCGCCGGCGTGACTCTTCACGATCGCGGATACGATCCGTTTGATACGATGCCGGTCGACACCTCCGATGAACAAGAATGGATCGACGTGCAACAACGTGGGCGAGCGCTGCGATTCAACGATCCCGTCGCGGAAGCGATCGTGCTGCTGCATCTACGGAGGCTCGCATCCTACCGGCCCTCAAATGCGAGAGTGGAACTGACAGCGCAGCTCGAAGAGGATCTCGATGAACTAGCTCATTCAGCGCGGCTGGATAAGCGAAGTCTGCTTGCCGCGGATCTGATTACAAAGCTCTGCGACGATATCGCTTTCGACTTTTGTTGGGAGCGCGAAGTCAGCCGCGAAACCTCCGTTTACGCTCGGCGCGACGCTGCTGAGACCGTCAAGATTCGATACGACGTTCATCCGACGGAGACTGGCGGCCTGGTCCAATTGAAGCCTTGGCCATTTTCGGTACGGTCCTATCAAGGGTTTCTGATCGGCTACCGCCAGGAGACCTACCCTCAGCAGACCGATCCTATCGCGATCCATTTCGAGATCGCGCCAGGCTGAACATCTCAAGTCGAGACAGCCTCTCTCATCAGGTGGATTGAAGACGGTCCGGTCGGCTTGCAGAACCTGACACTCTCGGCGAGCGTCGTGCTCCGCAGTGAATTACGACGACTGAAAGTTGGGCTTCCGTTTTTCGCGAGCGGCGGTGATCCCTTCCAGGAACTCATCACTTGCGTAGTTCAGCGCCTGGCACTGCGCCTCACGGGCGAGCGATTCCGGGAGAGTCGAATACTCTGTTTGCAAAAGCGTCTCCTTGAGCTGCCGCATGACATGCGGTCCCGCTTGCGCGATCTGCGTCGCAATCTCGGTGGCCTTCGAGAGAACGTCCTCCGGTGATGTCACGTAACTCACGACACCCAATCGAAGCGCATCTTCCGCCGACAAAATTGCGCCAGTGAAGAGGAGCTCTGCCGCGCGCGAGTAACCAACGAGCCGAGGCAAGAAATACGTCGCGCCCATCCCGGGGTGAAGTCCGAGATGAACGAAGTTCAGTCCGAGCTTTGCTGACGAGCTCGCGACGCGCACGTCACAACCAAGCGCAAGACACAGACCTGCTCCAATCGCGTGTCCGTTGATCGCGGCGATGACCGGCACACCGATCGCACGAATGGATAGAAACGAGTCATAGAAGCTCTCCATGATCTCG
This sequence comes from Deltaproteobacteria bacterium, assembly GCA_020853655.1. Classification (GTDB taxonomy): domain Bacteria; phylum Bdellovibrionota_C; class UBA2361; order SZUA-149; family JADYYL01; genus JADYYL01. Next base: position 977 of record JADYYL010000283.1, on the reverse strand, counting down.
CGATTCTTCTCGGCGGGTAGCTTCATCTTCTCGAACAACATGTCGAGATGGCCTCCGCCGGAAAACGCACCACCGGAGCCGGTGAGGACAATGGCCCGAACGGAATGATCCGTCCGAAGCGCCCTTGCGATGGCGGCAAACTGCTGAGCCATCTCCTCTGACATCGCATTTCGAGTCCCCGGATCATTCAGGGTGAGGAGGATAACCCCTGGAGAGTGCAGTACTTTTTGTACGAGGTTCTCAGCCATAAATTCTATTTTCGATTCTTTTTCGATATGCTAGATGTATCGGAACACAGCGGCCCATTTGAACTATGGGCCATGCCGGGCGGTAACCCAAGGGGATATCTACTGGGAACGGAAGCCGGAGGGTGCCGGGGGAGTCCGCTGCGTGGTTACCGGCGCTTCTTGAACTGGCTGGCGAACGACTGGGACTGAAAGAGCGAACCACGTGAGTTGTGTAGTTGTGGTTAGGCTTTTTCGAGACTGGTTCCTTGGAGACTGGTGCGTTGAAGACTGGCTCCTTGAAGACTGGCTCCTTGAAGACTGGCTCCTTGAAGACTGGCTCCTTGAAGACTGGTGCCTCGGCAAGAAGCAGGTCGGGACAGGTAATCTGGAACCGGTGATTTTACTCCGGCGACTTAGTTTCACGGAGCATATTTTTGCTCCAGATTTTCAGCTTTGATCGAGGAGAGGATATGGCGAAGGCCACAAAAAATGAGAACTCATCGGTGATAGAGGAAGAGAGCTCTCAACGGAGCCACTCTCTCGCACCGGTGCAGCGCGAGACACTTCGGTTTCTTCGGAACTTCATCGCCGAGCATGGCTACGCCCCCTCACTGAAAGACATCGCCGTGCACATCGGGGTCCGGTCACCATCGACTGCCCATTTCCACCTGAGTCGGCTGGAGAGTAAGGGCTTTATCCGCAGAGGAGCGGATGGCGGTTTTGAACTTCTGGAACGGGAAGAGGTCACTC
>JADYYL010000282.1 GCA_020853655.1 Deltaproteobacteria bacterium | reverse complement strand
TGGCTCATGGCACAGGAGCGGAAGTGCAACGGCCTCTTGCCACTGTGGTGATCGGCGGACTTGTCACCGCGACTATTTTAACGCTCTTCGTTCTACCCGCGCTTTGCTCCCTTTTCGGTCGCAGCCGACCGCTGGGGGACCACGAACGAGACGCGCTACCATAGAGTCGTTTTTTCGTTCTCTGAGTGCGTTCGAGCGGAGAGTGGTGGGGCGGTGACGCCTTTTGTCCGAAGTTCGTTAGAATTTTTCATAACCGTAGCTGGCCTCTTTCACCCTTCACCGCGATGACTCATAGAGACGTGGACCTGAGCTGTGAATGGGGCTTGCGCACCAGCTGATTAATGAGATCTCCGAATGGAAAGTACGGCATACAAGGTCTACGGCATGGATTGCGCGGACGAAATTGCGATCCTTAAACGGGAGCTCTCTCCGTTGAAAGGAGTGAGAGACCTCTCATTCGACCTTCTCAATGGAAAGATGACGGTCACCTACGAGGGGGCCGAAGTAAGCTCGGACCTACTTATGCTTACTGTGCGACGCACAGGAATGCGCGTAGAGCCTTACTCTGAGGTACCTGCTACCGAGAAGGATTCGTCCCTCGCGTCGCGTTGGGGAAGAACGATATTGACTTCAGTAAGCGGCTCTTTCCTCCTGCTCGGAATGCTTTCTCATGCACAAATTGCGGGAGTGTCGTCTGCGCTCGGAGAAGCAGGCTTGGTTCCAGACGTAGTTAAACTGCTCTACGGCATCTCGGCCATCACCGGTGCATGGTTCGTTATTCCCAAGGGTTACTTCGCGCTCAAGCGTCTACGCCCAGACATGAATCTTCTTATGGTGGTCGCCGTAGCCGGAGCAATCTCAATCGGTGAGTGGGCGGAAGCTGCCAGCGTCGCATTCCTCTTCGCTGTTTCGCTTTCTCTGGAATCGTGGAGCATTTCGCGCGCGCGCCGAGCCGTTGCCGCACTGATGAAGCTTTCACCAACTCGGGCACGCGTTATCAGCGAGTCGGGCAACGAAGAACTTGTCGATGCTGAAAAGGTAACGGTTGGAGCCCGCATTGTCGTCAAACCGGGGGAAAAAATTCCGTTAGATGGAAAAGTCGTCGCCGGAATGAGCACGGTAAATCAAGCACCGATTACCGGCGAATCAATGCCTGTGGAGAAGAAAGTAGGTGACGGAGTCTACGCCGGAACTATCAATGAAGACGGCGCGATCGAAGTTGTGACTTCAAAAACAGCGTCGCAGAGTAAAATTTCTCAAATCATAAAACTCGTTCAAGAGGCTCAAAGCAGGAGAGCTCCAAGTGAGCAATGGGTCGAGAAGTTTGCTCAGTATTACACTCCCGCCATAATGCTACTTGCGGTCCTCGTTGCACTAGTTCCTCCGCTGCTCGGGGGAGAATGGGAAAAGTGGATCTATGAAGCGCTGGTGCTCTTAGTAATTGCGTGTCCGTGCGCCCTCGTGCTCTCAACACCGGTGAGCATAGTAGCGGCACTCGCTGCTGCGGCGAAGAGAGGAGTTCTCATAAAAGGCGGAGTATTTGTAGAACTTCCATCACAGCTAAGAGTATTAGCTCTCGATAAAACGGGAACGCTCACGAAAGGACGCCCCGCTGTTGAGGAAATAGTTCCCCTTTCAGGACATAGCGAAGAAGAACTTCTCACGATTGCGACGGCGATCGAGCTTCGCTCTGAACACCCGCTTGCGAAATCTATCGTTCAGTACAGCCAAGGAAGAGGGATAAAGGCCGCTCCAGTTGAGAACTATCAGGCGATCAAAGGCAAGGGGGCAAGCGCAACATTGAACGGTCAGGCCGTCTGGATTGGCTCACATCGCTACCTAGAAGAGCGAGGAGACGAAACTCCAGAAATGCACGCTACGCTCGAAACGCTCTCTGCAGGAGGGCGAAGCGTCGTGGTAATCGGAGAGGAAGGTCACGTTTGCGGTTTCATCGCACTTGCCGACGAGGTCCGAGAAGATTCGCGAATTGCAATCAAGGAACTAAAAAAGGCTGGAATTGAGCGAATTGTGATGCTTACAGGGGACAATTTACCTACCGCTAATGCGATTGCTGCCGCTACTGGAGTTGATGAGGTTCGAGCCGAGCTGCTTCCGGAGGACAAGGTCAAGGCCATAGAGGAGCTTGTGGCCAAGTATCAAAACGTTGGAATGGTGGGAGATGGTGTAAACGATGCTCCCGCACTGGCGCGGTCGACAATGGGAATTGCTATGGGTGTGATGGGGTCTGATGCCGCGCTGGAGACTGCTGACGTAGCGCTCATGCAGGACGATCTGAGGGCCCTGCCGTGGTTGATAGAACACTCGAGAAGAACACTCAAAGTGATTCGCCAGAACATTTTTGCGTCGATTGGAGTAAAAGTCGTCTTCCTTGGTCTGACCTTTTTGGGAACTGCCTCTCTCTGGGCCGCGATCGTGGCCGACATGGGCGTTTCTTTGGCGGTGGTCGCAAATGCGCTCCGACTACTGAAGCCAGCGGGAACGAAGGTTTAGACGCTTTTGGGAAGATGACGTGCGGTCCCCGCACTCCGACTGCGGTAGCAGCTGATCTGATCGCATCGCCGCAGCGCATTGTTCAGAAGTTTCGTATTCGAAACATTATGTGTCCACATTCGTGTCCACATAGACTTACGAAAGTTCGTAAGTCCTTATAACATTGAGGTTCTGATGCAATGTTTACGTTCTGCATCGGGAAGTAGAGTTGGGTCCGAGGGCTGTAATTGTGAACCCACATTGGGGGTTCACGTCGTTTCGAAGGGACTGCTCGATGAAGTCGATGCGCAGATAACACGCGCCGAATCGTTATGAGATATGTTTTGAGATCTCAGATTTACCAACGTCAGAAAGTCCACTCATGACGATCGATCTAATTTCGAGATCTTCATCAAATAGTCCGAGAAGCTGCGGGTTCGTTATCTTGCTCGGGATATCAACTTTCATCCTATAAAGAATACTTTTCATTCCTCGAAGATTCCAGATGCGAGCCCGCGGCGAATATCCTGTGGCGCTGTGAAGTGGTCAGAGACACATGGCATGTGCCCAGAGAGTCGGTTCAAAGACGGATTGAAAAACATATATTACAGTCGAGCGGGGCGGTGAGGCCCCCACCCGACTGCTGGAAACCTTATTTACGTCCGACGACCGGGGCGGAGCCGGAGAGTGAGAGATTCTCAATTCTCCGAACCGGTACCAGCCGTTCTTCCGTATCCATGTACGTGACGCGCACGTCATGGGCGAGGCGAAGCAGGATCAGGTCCGGGCCCAGATCGCTCGCACCGAAGAAGACCTTGCCCGGGGTGGAATCCACCGTGAAGTACCAGCTCTTCGTTC
>JADYYL010000281.1 GCA_020853655.1 Deltaproteobacteria bacterium | reverse complement strand
GTGTCTCTTTGAGAGTGGGATGTTTGCGAATGAATCGCACGACATCGTCCCCGCTCATGTCCGGCATCATCAGGTCGCAGATCACGACATCGACGGGCGAATCTTCGAGCATTTCAATCCCTTCTCGTCCGCCTTCCGCCATCACGACGGTGTAACCGTCGCTCTTGAAGACGAGCTCCAGAACAGCGCGCTGGTCCGCGTCATCCTCGATCACAAGGAGGCGGCCCTTGCTCGGACTGTCAGGCGTGACAACCGCGCGTCTGTTTGAGCTGAAGACGTCGACTTCGAGAGGAGCCGTATCGTCGATCGGCGCGTGGACCTCAGGTTCGGCCTTCGCTGGTCGATGCGCCTGATGTCGGTGATTCGTGATGACTGAGGCAAAAACATCGGAAGGTCGCTTTGCAGCTTGCGTAACTTCTTCGAAGCTCGTGTAGCCCTGATAGATCTTCGCAAGGCCGTCTTCCATCAGGGTCCTCATCCCAAGCCCGTAAGCGGTGCGGACGATATCCGCAAGCGGAGCGCGGCGCCGCAGCAGTTCGCGGATGTCTTCCGTGACGAACAACATCGAGTCGAGCCCGATCGTTCCACGGTAGGCGGCATGGCCACACAGCTGGCAGCCGCGACCGAACATATAGGTCTGACCCTCATCGGGGGCCAAGTAGAGAGGGATCTTCTCAGTCGCCTGCTGTGTGATAGGAGATTGCCGCGAGCAATTCCCGCACACACGTCGAATGCGGCGGTGAACATGGGTGAAAACGAGAACATCCGAGAACTGCTCCTCGAGAGCGCGATTCCCACTCAGCTGACCTTGGAACTCATACATCAGTTCAATGCCATCGTCGGAGGTCAGTGTGGCGATGACGAGCCTCTGTTCGGCGTCCTTCAGCACTTGTTTGATGACTGCTGCTTCGCGTGGAAGGTTGTAGATCGCGACTTCGGGACGCATCGCGCTGATCATTGCCGTCGCATCGGGTTGACCCGGCTTACTCCCTTGCGCGCAAAGGATTAACCCAGAGGGGCACTGTAAGAGAGATTCGAGAAACGCATCGTTCTTTTCAGAAAGGACCCAGCGATCGGTGAGAGGAATGACGTTGGACGTCGTGATCTTCTCGAGGAGAAGGTTTGCCGTCTTACGCTCCTTCGTTTGTTCAAAGACGACATCGGCGAGGAACGGGGTCGCGCCTCGCGAGCAAAGCATGAGCCGCTTTCGTCGTGGATTGGTGGCGTAGAGACCGTCGGTCGCGTCGGGCCATAAATAGAGTCGGTCGCTCAAGGCGAGATTGAACACACGGAAGCCCTCAGGCGTCATGTGTTTCACGAGAGCGATGCGGTCTTCTCCAGGACGGAAGAACTGAGCCTCGACTTCCGTTGCTCGGTGCACGAAACGGATCTTCTCGGCGCCGCAGTTCGCGGCAGTGCGTGCGATCTCGCCGATGAAGTCCGTCGCTTCCGTGACGGTCGTGATAGATGTCTTTTCGCTGGCTTCGCTCATAGCGTCGATGTGTGAGGAAAAACCCCCTGTTGTTCCGGGATGATAATCAATATCGTCGGATGCTTAAGGGGACTTGAAGCGTTATTACGCTGTTTCGACAAGTGATAAGCTGCCAACGCTCGAAACTGTTCCAGATCCCTTCAGATTCGTTCTGAAGGCCACAAAGAATTGCGCATAAGATGAGTCGGAAAGCTGTCACCGTGATCGCGCTTGGAGCGCTTCTCACGTTCCTCGGGGTAGTCGCGTTCCATAAAAGCGCGAACTACCTCTTGGGATACAGCCTGCGCGCCTTATTCGAGTCAGAGACAGGGTGTGATGTTACCCTTCGCCATCCGCGCATTACATTTTTTCCGCTCCGTGGGGAGGTGTCCGATGTCTCCATCCGGCACCGCACGGAGAAACCCGGCCAGGGTTTCTTCGCGGAGCGGGTCACTGTCCGCCCTGATATCTCCGGCATCTTCTCGAAGATCGTTCTGCTGCGCGACCTTCGCGTAGAAGGGGCCCATGCGTTTGCGACTCAGAAAGAATCCGGATTCTACAACACCATCGACTTCGTCGCGTCTGATTCGCCACCGAACCCGAACCGACCGTGGCATGCATTCGTGTCTCGAGGCTGGTCCATCCGCGTTTATGAAATTTCAGTCACTCCTCGCGCGCAGGAGGATCACACGCTGGTTCTTCGAACCGGGAAGGCACGCGTCGCCTTCGACCAGCTCAATCTTTCGTTCGTGCGCCAATCCCATAACAGTCCGCCGCTGTTCGACACTCGTGGAGAAGCGAAGTTGTTCTCGGTGCTGGGCAGAGAGCTCCAGCGCAAGATCGGCGCAGTCTCTGCGACTGGTGTGATTGGGCAGGGCAAGTTTCGTCTCGCAAACGGGACGATCCGGCCGGAGGGGTTTGAGGGTGAAACAAGGGTGACGGGCGAACTCGATCTTCCCGGAGAGGGGGAGCATCATCTCAACGCGACCGGAGAGCTTTCGCCCGAATACATCGCGAGTCTCGTTCCCGAAATCCGGGAGCTGACACTGGCGCGCGGAATGCGTGGCACGTTTAGCGCCGCGATCAGCGGTCCGCTCGAGGAACCTGTATTTACCGGGACGACTCTGGCGACCTTCACCTCTGTCGCAGAGAGCGCAGACGGAACGCTCTGCGATGTTCGAACGCTCGGCGTTCACAATGTCGTGTCGACAG
>JADYYL010000280.1 GCA_020853655.1 Deltaproteobacteria bacterium | reverse complement strand
GAACGAGATGGTTTTTGTCTTGAGCGCCATTGTTGTTGGCCGCCCTGGCTCGTTCCTTGGGGTTCTTGCGGCAACGACATTCCTTGTCCTTCTTCCCGAACCCCTCCGCTTCATCGGAATTCCGTCTGATATTCTCGGCCCGATGCGACAGCTCCTTCATGCGTTGATACTGTTCGCCGCCGTGTATCTCAATCGAAAGACGCTCTTTCCTCCCGAGCGACGTGTCTGAACGTGATGGATATTTGCGAGGCGCCTTTCTCTGGCGGGGGACGGTTGCTCGCGTGGAGGAGCTGTGCGATTCTCTCTGCACGCTCCAGGCGCGGATAGCCTCACAAAAATTTTGAAACAGGTTCTCGACGTTCGGTCGCGGCACGCATTTTCGATTTGGAGTTCAGCGCGAAGGATAGCACCCACGATATGGCCCCATCAGGACCCGCCCCGCAGAAAAAATCTGCTCTTGGAGAGTTCTTCGGAAGCTCCATCGCTCAGAAGTACATCGTTGCAATCACCGGACTGCTCCTCGTTCTGTTCGTGATCGTTCACCTCGTCGGGAACCTGCAAATGTTCGCCGGGCAGGATGCGGTCAACCAGTATGCTGTGATGCTGCGCTCCATGGGCCCGCTCTTGTGGGTGGCTCGCATCGGTCTCATCGTGATCTTCGTCTTGCATGTTTCCACAGCATTCCGGCTGTATCGACGGAACAGGGCGGCCCGTCCGACTGCTTATGTGACCCAATCGACGGTCCAGGCGAGCATCGCCTCGCGCACGATGATTTTCAGCGGCAGCTTCGTCTTTCTCTACATCATCGGGCACCTGCTCCACCTCACCTTCGGACTCGTCTTGCCGGAGCACGCGCACCTCGTCGACTCGATGGGGCGTCATGATGTCTATTCGATGGTCGTGCTTGGATTCCAGAACAAGCTCGTTTCTTTCTTTTACATAGCCGCGATGCTCGTGCTGTGGAGCCATCTGCGACACGGAATATCCAGTATGTTTCAGACTGTCGGCGTGCGTTGCCCACGTGTTGCGCCTTTCACTGACCAGCTTGGTCCGTTGTTGGCGACGGTCATCGTTGTCGGCTACATCGCCATCCCGCTCGGCGTGTTGGCCGGAATCATTGCTTTGCCCCCTGGAGTGACGCCATGACGCTCGACGCACGAATCCCACCCGGCGATATCAAAGACAAATGGACGCGCTTCCAGTCGGAGATGAAGCTCGTCAATCCGGCGAATAAGCGGAAGTATTCCGTCATCGTGGTTGGCGCTGGCCTCGCCGGCGCCTCAGCTGCGGCAACGCTGGCCGAACTCGGATATCACGTCGAGTGTTTCGTTTTCCACGACTCCCCCCGGCGTGCGCACAGCATCGCTGCGCAGGGCGGCATCAACGCAGCGAAGAACTATCAAAACGACGGCGACAGTGTCTGGCGGCTCTTCTACGACACCGTGAAGGGCGGCGATTTCCGCGCGCGCGAAGCGAACGTCTATCGCCTTGCGGAGATCAGCACGTCGATCATCGATCATTGCGTTGCGCTCGGCGTCCCATTCGCGCGCGAATATGGGGGCACGCTTGCGAATCGTTCGTTCGGCGGCGTCCAGGTTTCCAGAACGTTCTATGCGAGAGGGCAAACGGGACAGCAGCTGCTGCTCGGGGCGTATGCAACGCTTAGTCGGCAGATCGGACTGGGGCAGGTGCGGATGCACACCCGGAGCGAGATGACCGACGTCGTCGTCGTCGATGGTCGTGCACGTGGTATTGTGACCCGCAACCTCGTGACCGGCGAAATCAGCTCTCATCGGGCTGACGCGGTCGTCATCGCAACCGGCGGCTACTCGAATGTTTTCTTCCTCTCGACGAATGCAAAGGGAAGCAATACGTCCGCGATCTGGCGTGCCCATAAGCGCGGCGCGTATTTCGGCAACCCTTGCTACACGCAGATTCACCCGACGTGTATCCCCGCCGTCGGTGAGCAACAGGCGAAACTGACGCTGATGTCCGAGTCCCTTCGTAACGATGGACGCATCTGGGTGCCGAAGAGCAAAGGGGATAAGCGGGCAGCCTCGAGCATCCCGGAGTCGGAACGCGATTATTATCTTGAGCGAAAGTATCCCAGCTTTGGAAATCTCGCCCCGCGAGACATCGCTTCGCGAAGTGCCAAAGAAGTTTGTGACGATGGTCGAGGGGTTGGTCCTGGAGAGCGTGGCGTCTATCTTGATTTCCGAGATGCAATCGCCCGGCTTGGACGCCCGGTGATCGAAGAGCGTTACGGGAACCTCTTCGACATGTATGCGAAGATCACTGGGGAAGATCCATACAATACGCCGATGCGCATCTATCCCGCGCCGCACTACACGATGGGCGGCTTGTGGGTCGACTACAATCTGATGTCCACGGTTCCAGGTCTCTTTGTGATCGGGGAAGCAAACTTCTCAGACCACGGAGCCAATCGACTGGGAGCGAGCGCTCTGATGCAGGGACTCGCAGACGGGTATTTTATCCTGCCGAGTACGATCGGAAATTACTTTGCCTCGTCTAAGCTGCCTGCGCTTGGCGCGGATGGTGAGAAAGCTTTGGCGTCTGCGGCAGATGAGAGCCGAGCCCTTTTCACGAAGCTCGTGAACATCAAGGGCAAGCGCGCGGTCGATTCTTACCATCGCGAGCTTGGCACGCTGATGTGGGATCGCTGCGGGATGGGCCGGAACGCCCCCGGATTGAACGACGCTATTCAGCGGATTGGAGCTCTTCGAGAGGAGTTCTGGACGAATGTGAACGTTCCCGGCTCAAGCAACGACCTCAATATGTCGCTCGAATATGCTGCGCGAGTAGCAGACTATTTTGAACTCGCCGAGCTGATGTGCATGGACGCACTCCACCGTGAAGAATCGTGCGGCGGTCACTTCCGAGAGGAGAGCCAGACGCCCGACGGCGAAGCAAGGCGCGACGACCAGCAGTTCTGTTACGTCGGTGCGTGGGAGTATACGGGCAAGGTGTCGGCTTCCCGGTTGCACAAGGAGCCGCTCTCTTTTGACAATGTTCACCTCGTCGAGCGGAGTTACAAGTAATGGAGTTTACGATTCGCGTGTGGCGGCAAGCGGGACCAGGCTCCAAAGGTGAGTTGAAGGTTTACCGCGCCAACAACGTCAGTGCCGATTCCTCATTCATCGAGATGATGACCGAGTTGAACATTCATCTCCTGGAGATGGGAGACGAGCCCGTTGCGTTCGAGGCGGACTGCCTCGAGGGAATCTGCGGCACATGCTCGATGATGATCGATGGTGTCGCTCACGGTCCCGAGAAGGGCACGACGACCTGCCAGTTGTTCATGCGCAGCTTCAAAGATGGCGCGACGATCACCGTCGAGCCATTTCGCGCGGGTGCCTTCCCGGTATTGAAAGATCTCGTGGTCGATCGCAGCGCATTCGACCGGATCGTGCAGCAGGGTGGATTTATCTCTGTGAATACAGGGAACGCTCCGGACGGAAACGCCGTTCTTGTTCCCAAGGATCAAGCGGAAACTTCGATGGATGCGGCGGAATGCATCGGCTGCGGCGCCTGTGTTGCTTCGTGCAAGAACGGCTCCGCGATGCTGTTTGTTTCTGCAAAGGCGGCGCATTTTGCGAATCTTCCGCAGGGGCAGGCCGAGCGATATCGTCGAACGATCTTGATGGTAGAGCAGATGGATAAGGAAGGCTTTGGTGCTTGCACCAATCAGTATGAATGCGAAGCGGTCTGCCCGAAGGAGATCAGCGTCAATTTCATCGGCCAGCTCAATCGCGACTACATGGTCGGCAAACTGAAAGGCGCAGGGGGCAAGTAGCCCATGAACTTTTACGGGCGGCTCCAGCGAGCCTGGGAGAGTAGTCGATCACTCGTATGCGTCGGTCTTGATTCCGATCCGACGAAACTCCCGGCGCATCTTCGCGAGAAGCCTGACTCGATTCTTACGTTCAATAAAGCAATCGTCGACGCGACGAAGGACGTCGTCTGCTGTTACAAGCCAAACGCGGCGTTCTACTCCTCCTCTGGTGCGGAGGAACAACTTGCCGAAACAATCTCTTACATACACTCCGTTGCGCCGGATGTGCTCGTCATCCTCGACTCGAAGCGCGGAGATATCGCGAACACCGCCGAGATGTATGCCGCGGAGTCATTTGAGCGCTACAACGCGGACGCGGTTACGCTGAGTCCATACCTTGGCTTCGAAACACTTGATCCCTATTTGAAGCATGAGGGTCGGGGATCGATCGTTCTGTGCCGGACTTCCAATCCAGGCGCAAAGCATCTCCAAGATCTGCTCGTCGATGGGAAGCCGCTTTATCTGCACGTCGCTGAACGGGCAAAAACGAGCTTAAACGCGAAGCACAATGTTGCGCTCGTCGTTGGCGCGACTTCGCCCGCCGAGCTCGGTGTCATTCGCGAAGTCGTGGGCGATGAGATTCCGTTTCTCGTCCCGGGAGTTGGAGCGCAGGGTGGCGATGCGGAGTCCGTTATTAAGTTCGGTTGTGACTCTCGGGGCACGGGCGTGATCGTCAACTCCTCTCGAGGAATCATCTTTGCGAATAGCGGCCCCGACTTTGCGTCTGCCGCTCGAGCAGCCGCCATCGCGTTGCGCGATGAGCTGAATGCCGCGCGGGCCAAGCACCGACCTCAGTAGATCGCCCCAACTCAAACGCCCGCTGCCCGGACCGTCTCGTTGGGGTCCCATCCCGAGGACTCGGTGAAGGGGAGGGGAACTCGCCTCCTTCCCTCTCCATCTGGGCGGAGACCGATGCCCTAAAATGTGTCGAAATTCCAGCCGGTTGGCGCTATCTTTTCGACTCCGCTGAGCAAGGAGATCGCCGCGGAGGAAGCGGCTCAACCGAAATCTAGAATCTGCCGTCAGGATCTGATGGGGGGATTGAGCATTCGTGCCAGAAGCAGCGATTCCTTAATCCTTCGTTGATCGAGTCACACGCAGAGTTGATCCAATTCATGTTTCCACCGAAGAAGCGCGACACCGCCGATAAGGCTCTTCCGAAGGGAACGCTCCTTGGCGGTCGCTTCCGCGTCGTGCGTCCGATTGGCACCGGCGGGATGGGGAGCGTGTATCTTGCGCACGACGAGGTTCTCGAAGGCGATCCCGTTGCAGTGAAGGTTCTGCATCCGGAGCTCGTGACAGACGAGCGGCAGATGCAGCGCTTTATGCGAGAAGTTCAGCTCATGAAGCGGGTTGACCACCCGAATGTGGTGCGCACCTTCGATGTCGGAGCTGAAGGAGATATCGTCTACTTCACGATGGAGTATGTTCCAGGGAAGCCGCTGGAAGACTACGTCGAAGACTCGAGCTTTCCGCTGGCCAACGTTCCCAAAGTCATCCTTCAAATATGCGAAGGCCTCGACGCCATTCACCGGGCTGGGGTCATCCATCGCGATCTCAAGCCAGCGAACGTGATGGTGCTTGACGATGGGACGGCGAAGATCACGGATTTCGGTGTTGCTAGACCGGAGTATTCGAACCTGACCGCGCATAACGAGATCGTCGGTTCAGCGCTCTACATTTCTCCCGAAGTTTGGCTCGGGACGAAGATGACCCCTTCGATCGACCTCTACAGCTTAGGGGTCATGCTCTATGAGCTGACCACTGGGATTCTGCCATTTGAAGGCGATACCCCTGCTGCGCTGATGCGGATGCATCTCGAGCATAAGCCCCCTGAACCAAAGTCTCTGAATAAGAAGATCCCGCCGTGGCTGAATAAGCTGATCATGAAGTTGCTCGAGAAATCGGCGCTCGATCGACCGAAGGATGCGCGCGACGTTATTGAGATCGTTCAACTCAACACTGGGGGATCGGCGGCGCCCGAACTGGAGGCAAAGCCGGTCGGACAGTCGACGGAGTTTATTGATCGACTCGAGGAGTTGAGTGCTCAGGCGTTCGGACCAAAGATTCTGCAGCCGGAGCATCCTCACGATAGATCTGTTTCACCGCCTCGGCGGGCGGCGCACACGGACATCGTCATTCGGCCCGCAGTTCTTTCGGGCTCACTCCGTGAGGGTGCACGATCTGTGGGGCTTGGTTTCGGCATAGGCGTTTTGGTCGTTGCGGTGAGCGTGCTCTGCTCGCTGATATTTGGCGGGCTTCGGCCGTCTGCGTTTGCTTCGAGTCCGGAGGCGCTGTCAGTCCTCCTTCTCGCCGGGGGAAAGATGCCGTCGACAGGGACGACGCTCGGCTATCTCTTCCTCGGATCGTTCGGGCCTATCTTGCGAGCCGCTGCGCCGCTGGCGCTCATCGGCGCATTCGCTGGATCGCTCTCGCTCTTCATGAGATTCGCGGCGCGATCGGTCGTGCTGGTTTCGGTCGTCGGCATCGCTTGGTTCAGTAGCGAACTACTGGTTGCACATCAGAACGGCGTTCTGACAAATGTGTCAGTGTACTCCGCGGCGCTTGCCACCAGACAGCGGCTGCTCCAGCTCGGGATGCTCGACCCGATCTCCACGATCTACCAACATGTCGTCTGGTCAGAGGCCGCTTTAGCAATGCCCTGGCAGACGGCGTTTACGTTTCGCTCATTTCCTATCGTTATCTCCGCCCTCATTTTTGCTGCCTTCGCGATGCTCTTTGTTCGAAGGGCTCTGCGCGATCGAGTCGTGCGCTCCGGCGCGTGGGCCGTTGGAATCGTGCTGTTTTCTCTTGTCGCGTCGCATGTCTGCGCATTGTTGACACGTTCGGAAGATACGGCGCAGGCCTTTTACGAGCGTTCACTTGATCTTGGTGTGGTTTCCCTCGTAAACTCCCCGCTCTCAATCGGGGTCTTCTGGGGCTTGGTCTACCTTGCCGTTGCCTTCAGTGGACTTCTGAACCGCGCTCGTCCATCCGCGAGATAGGAACTCTTGCGCTTCGTGCTGCGATAGCAATCTTTCGTCGGCGATTCCCATCGATGGCGTTTGTAGCTGTCGGCAGTACGACGTATCATCTCGGACGGCAGGTGGGTCTCAACAAGCAGGCGGCTCGTTTCTCGGTGCGCCTGGCATACTCAGGTGCATTTTGAAGCGCGACTTACGCAATCTTAGCGGCGATGTTCTCGGAAAGATCTTTCCCGCGGGCACGACCCGTCGCGAAGTAACAGAACTTCACGTCCATCTAGGCGGCTCCGTGCCGCTCTATCGACTTTGGGAGATGGGGATCGCGCGCGGTATACGCGGCGTTGGCCAGAACTACGAAGCCTTCGTCCAGATGTTCCATCGCGACGCCTCCGCGACGGGTAACCTCGACCGCTATCTCGAAATCTTCGACATTGTCGAACTCATTCAGGCAGGACCGGATGCGGTCGCCGAGTGCATTCGCATCGCGATCAACGGAGCGTATCGCACCGGGGGAATGAGAAAGCTCGGACCCGGAGGTGAAGGAGGGGACCCGAATCCCGTATTTGCCGTTTCTCGTTTGGAGCTACGCTTCAATCCGATGAAGCGTTCAGGTGTGCTGTTCACTCGGAACGGCGTTCAAGGATTGTTTGATGTCGATCGTATCATCCGTTCGGCATGCGAATCGGCGGAAGAGAGTAGTCTCGCCTATCGGGGTGCCATCAAGACTGGGCTCGTCTTCTGTTTTGGTCGCGATCTCGCTTACGAAGTGAATCGAACGCTCGCAGAGAAAGTTCAGTACTGGCGCAAAGATTACCCGAATATCGTCGGGGTTGATCTCGCTGGGCCGGAATCGGCTCGCTCGCTGGCTGATGCCGCCGACCTTGAGAAAATGGCGGAACTGTATGACATCGCGGCTGGCGACGATCTCGGCCGGACGGTGCACTGCGGTGAAACAACAGACATTACCATCGAAACATTTCTCAACACCGTGAAGATGCTCCGCCCCCATCGTGTTGGGCACCCGATCACAGCGATTCGGGCGTTTTTCGACGACGGCGATGCGCGAGCTCTGGAGCTGCTCGCGGAGAAGGGCATCACTGTGGAGCTGTGCATTCACTCCAACATGCTCACGCGAGCGGTGCCGGATATCGCCTATTATGGCCGTATGTTGGCCACGTTTGATCAATTCGGCATCCCGTATACGTTCTCGACCGATTCCCCGGCGTTGCAGTTGACGACCTTGGCCAGCGAACTTGAGTTCTTGCTTTCAAGTGGCGCCGGGACGCCAGACCAAATTCTTCGTGCGTTCGATAACGCCGACAAGGGAACATTCTTGAATCGAAAGCGCGATGTCTCAACGAGCGAGCGGTCGACTCAGTAGTCGATGCCGACGGAGAGACGCAGTCCCGGGTAGAGATCGGACGCGACGAACCAACCCAGGAAGAGCGCGGTTGAGTACATCACCGTCGTTGCGAACCATGACGGTGCCCGCACTTTCATCACCGCTGGTTTGCGCTCGCCAGCACCCATCAATTCGAAGTTGCTCGAGGCGT
>JADYYL010000279.1 GCA_020853655.1 Deltaproteobacteria bacterium | reverse complement strand
AGTTGCCGATAGTGATTCGAGATTCCGAAGTACCGCACTCATTGCGTGGTGCTATAACAAAGCATTCACCCGAGCGTAGATCTTGGTCGGCCGTGACGCGACATTTCAGGGGATTCGTAGTTGGTACGATACTTGAACGTTGTCTTCCTAGCGTTTCAGCTGACATCCGTGCTTTTCGACGTTGAGCCATCTCCCCCCGCGAACCGGGGTTCTGTCTCGGAACGACAGGATGGATTCAGGTTTGTCCGCTAGCTATTTCGAGGGGTCACTCTTTGTTACGCATTATCTTCGCGGCCGTTACATGCCTGCTTGTTGTGCCGACGCTTGCCTTGGCGGCGCCGCGTCCTGTCACCTCGAACGATATTTTTCAGGTGACGAGGAACGGGAAGCCGCTTTGGTGTCTCGCCCAGGGGAGCAAGGTTGTTCCTGGAAGCGTCAAGCGTAGCGGGGCAAAAATCCTGTTTACGTCAGAGGCCGAATCGCAGAAGAACAAGCTCGCAGCGCTCAAGCGAGATAAGAGCAAGAAGGGGCGGGCGGCACTCGCGAAGCTGAAGGCGTTCATGAAGCTGGGTGCGGAGATGTGCGCGTCGGGTACGACACTCAGCCCTCATGAGGATTCGCTCACCCGCGAGGAAGCTCAACATCTGTTCCGACGGGCGGGCTTCGGCGGTACGGCCGGTGATATTCAACTCGCCATGCAGCGCGGCCTTTCGGCAACCCTCGATTCACTTCTTTCTCCGGTCGCCACGCCACAGCTTGATCAAGAGGCCGCGAGTTACCTCGACGGCGATCCTCTCGAGACCTACGACTACATCTCTTCGGAAGGCGTCCGCATGGCCGCCATGAAGTACATGCTGAAAAGTCCGAACCAACTTCGCGAGAAGATGGCCCACTTTCTTCAGCAGTATTTCTTTGTTTCAGAAGAAAACATGAGCTACGGGCAAACACACTTTCTCAAAGATCGAATGGATCTGACGCGGCTCCACGCGCTCGGCAACATTCGGACGGCGATGAAGAAGCTTGTTTCGGATGGCATGTCCATCTACTCGTTCGATGAGCGTCTCAACCGTGCGAGTGGGCTGAACAAGCGCCTTTCGCAGCATTTCTTCGAGCACCTCGCCCTGGGATCCGGTCAGTACTCGGCGATGGACGTTGCAGAAGGCGCCCGGGCCCTCGCCGGCTGGACCACCGCTTATGACGAGAACGTCGAGCAGGAGATCGTTTTCTTCGCGTCTGCGCTGGTCGATCGCGGATCCAAATCATTCTTTGGTGGGACTCCCCACGCTGGGGCGACATCGGCATCCGGTGAAGCATTTATCGACTTCATGTTTGATCAACATCCGCAGGTGCGTCGGAAACTTGTGGCCGCGATGTATACCTTCCTCGTGAAGCGGGAACCCTCTGCGCGTATCGTTGAATCCTTGGCAGAACTTCTGAAGACATCAAACGACGAGGTGGGTCCGGTCCTGCGGAAGATTCTGCGTTCCAGAGCTTTCTTCTCCGCGGACTCAATGAAGCTCGGGATAAAGGATCCGGCGGAGTTCATGTTCGGTGTCATGCGAACGTTGAACCTGGGCGACAATTACGGTCATTGGGATTTGAACTGGCGATTGCAGGAGATGGGACTGCGGCTCTTCGACGCTCCGATGCCAGAAGGGTGGGGGAAAGACGAGTATTGGCAGAATGATCAGTGGATGATGAAGCGAGCAAGTTTCATCCATGAGCTGCTGAATAACGCGAGTTACCGCGACGAGAACTTCTCCGTGATGGGTCTGGTTCCCTCGCCGCGTGCAAATTCGGAGCAGTTCCTCACCCACATGCTCTCGATCCTCGACGTGGAGCTGGACGCTGAAGAGCCCACGCACATGGACTTCTATCTGAACTATATTCGGACGTGGGATCAGAAGGACGAACCGTGGCTCTTTGATCCCCGCCACATCGACAATACCGAGCGGAAGATTCGCGGGACGCTCTATATTCTCATGCAACACAACTCTTACCAGGCAAACTGATGGAACGGGCAACATACCGCCGAGCTCTCCTCTGGCTGTTCGGCGCCGCACTCCTCTGTGCGATTCGCGGCGACGCCGTGGCTCAGGTTCCTCAGGGAACAGGCAAAGTAATCGTGCTCGTCGAGCTGAAGGGTGGGGCTGATGGGCTGAGCATCGCCATCCCTTACACCAGTGGGGTTTACTACGCGCGTCGGCCCACGATCGGTATCGGACCGAACGATGTTTTTCCGCTTGGTAATGGCGTCGGGTTGCACGGCGAACTCAATCAGTTGAAAACGCAGTCCTGGGATGAGGGGCGCCTCGCCGTGATTCAGCAGGTCGGGTTTCCCACACCGGCGTCTACACACGAAGAGGCGATGAAGGTGTGGCGCTACGGTCGACGGGACACCAGTCGCGGGGATGGTCGAGGTTGGATTGGGCGACTGACCGATCAGTATTTCGATTCGCACTTTGATGTCTTCGGTATCGGCGTCGCGCGCACCGATCTCTTCAACACTGCGCGAGCGCAGGTCAAGCCGACACTGGTGGAGTACCTCGGCAACATCGGTTTCTCCTGGGATTGGTCGAGCTCGAGCGATGGTGAGATGCGAGGCGACACGGCTCACGTGCTTGCGGTGTCCTCTTCGAATCCAGGCGGCGCGCGAAGTTGGACAAAGGACGTGCTGGCTCGAATGCACGGTCTTGAGGACGGCCTCTGGGATATCAACAGCGACTACACAAGCAACATCGGATACCCCGGCAGCTCCATCGGATACAATCTTCGTGATGCGGCAAAGCTTATTCAGCGCTCGCCGAACACTCAGGTCATCTACGTGTCGATGAGCGGCTTCGATATGCACTCGGATAGTCGAACTCGGATGCGAGATCGATTGTCCGAATTGGATGACTCGTTCTCCGCGTTTATTCGCGACCTCAAGGCGATGGGGAAGTGGTCGACGACGGCTGTGCTCGTCTTCTCGGAGTTCGGTCGTTCCAACTTTGAGAACGCGACTGGCGGGACGGAGGATGGCCACGGAAACAACCTCTTGTTGTTCGGAGGAAGCGTCGCTGGTGGAGTGTACGGTCCGACGCCCGGCGATGCGGAGTTACAGGCCGACACCCTGGCAGCGGCAATCGACTTCCGTTCGGTTCTCAAGACGATCATTCAAAGCCATCTCGGGCTCGACCCCAATCCCATCTTCCTCGAACCGATCCCGGGCGACGCGATTCTCCCGCTCTTCTGAGCACCTCGCGGCGGCGACCACGGCTTTCGTCAGGCACGAGAGTGTGAAAGTGTGACACCTCTCGACCTCGGAGGGACTGTCGCGGCGCGGTGTCGATGCCCACATGCCCAGCGAAGGACGTTCCTGGAGCTCCATGTCCGTTACTCGAAATCGCTGCATATTCTTCGCTATCATGTCGAGCACGCTGTCGAGTGTCGCGACGCTGTTCAAAGTGCAGGGTGTAGAACACGTCGCTCCACTGTTGGGAGCATCGGTTGGTGTTCTCTTCGCTGGACTCATCTCATTTCCCTATCTCGCTTTCCGTCGGCAGCTGCCAACTTTCTCGCAGCTCTGGGCGGTGAGATCTCCGCTCATCAAGTTGATCATCGCCCGCCCGATTATCTCCAATATTTTATTTACCGTCGGTCTGACGATGAAGACCGGTGTGAAGGCGGTGTTTCTAACGAAGATGGAGCCGTATCTTGTGATCTTCTGGGTCTGGGTTCTCGACGGAAAGAGACCGTCTGGACGACACCTCAATCTGTTGCTCGTTCACATCCTTGGGGCGATCTTACTCTCCGTGGGGGACTTCACGACGATCTCCTCAGCTCAGTGGGGCGACGCCATTATCTTCACTGCTGTGATCACTGCCGGGCTCTCGTATCGATACGCGCCGCGAGTCACAGCGGTTCTGACACCGACCCAGACGGCCGCGGTGACGGAGACCGCGGGTGGGCTCCTCACATTACCGATTGCCCTCGCGATGTGTTCGGTAGCTCTCGGACCCGAACAACGTGAAGGATGGATGTATCTCGCAGTGCACTCCGTCCTGTTCTACGTCCTGGCGGTTCCGCTCCTCTACGCCTCCCTCGGGGGGATTGAGGGGTGGCACTCCTCGGCGCTGCGGGCGACAGGTCCGCTGACCGCAGTGCCCATAGCCTACTTCTTCTTCGGCGAACGACTGAGCTCGGTCCAACTTCTCGGTGGATTAGTCGTGCTCACGACCTCCGCGCTCGTCTCCAGACCAGCACGGAAGAGGGCAGAGGATGCGGAACCCGCGCCGGCGTGAGAGTTGAAATCGAGTCCGGCCGGTGCAGAGAAAGTCCGGGCGATAATGTTTGTTGCGGGATTTACCCGCCTTCGCAGGCGATCCAGACCTCCCTCAACTCCGGGGCCAGGAATTCTATGCGGGGAATAGTCAATTTCATCGCCCTCTTATGGAAACATTTCAGTAAAGTTGCTGAAGTTGATAAGATTCTGGCCGCCTCCGCTCTTTCCAATCCTACCCGAGCAGTCAGCGTGTCGAAGCCGAAACCCATGTTCCCGTGGGTGTCGGCATCGGCTGCTAGAGGAAAACAACCCGTTTTATTATAGAAAGGAGTTCGCCGTGCGTAAGACGCAGAAGTCCGCCGGCCGATTCGGAGCGTCTCGAAATGCGATACGCGAGGTGCGTCGGATCATTTCGTCAACAGATGGGCGTGCATCGCAGATCGCAGTGTATCTGCGGTCGTCGGAAATCCACCGCGGTGCTCGGCTCGCGGTGCTTGCCCGCTTTTCGAGACGCCACCCGCAAATGCGGAGCGACGTGCTCGGCGCGATCGAGTCGCTCGCGGATTCGCAGGGCGCGAAACCGCTGCACGCGGATCTGATCGTGCTTCGACTCTCGCTCGCCGCCACTCGCGAGTGGTACGAGCAGGGCATCGAGGTCGTCTTCAATCCCGCAAACTTCGACGTCACCCCAGGCCAGATCAAGCGGCTGTGCAGTGCTCTCCGCTCGATCACAACGATCCATTCGGAGTGGGTCGTGCTCAGCCGGTTCGTCGAACATCACCTCGAGCTCGTGCTGGATGCGGCTTGGGAGAGCGGCGAACTCAGTGAGCTGGCGCGCATGCTGCTTCAGCAACTGCCCGACGAATCCAAGACAGTCGAAGGGGTCGCCGGCGTTCTCACGAGCAGCTCGCGTCGCTTCGTTCACGTTCTCAACGCGTGCGGGAAGCGACGAGCGGCGAGGGTCGTTGCGACGAGCCTCCCGCGCGCATCGTAGCTTCCAACAACCGAGAAAGGGCGGGTGTCGACATCGACATTCGCCCAATCTCAAAGGTTTATTGCAGCCGAGCTGACTTCTCCTTTCCTGCTTCATCTCCCCTGTGCAGGGGAGATACGGTCACAGAAGGAGTGCTTCCACACGGAAGCCCTCAACAAGCGAATCACACGCGGACCAAGCAAACACCGTGAACGGACCATCCTGCGAAGCGACGAGCGCGATCGCGTCACGCTGGTCATGTGCGAACTGCGCGGCGGAAAGATGGCGTGTGCCCCCGAGCTGCGTGGGATGAACCGTCATCGACTCGGAGCCTTCGACCGGCTCGGAAATCGAAACCCGTTCGCAGACCACGGACTGTGGCTTGCGGATGATCTTGGCACCGAAGGCGAGCACGTCACCGTCCTCCGTAATGATGGTCGCGCCATCAACCGCGGTCATCCCGGCGACCCAATCGATCACTCGGTTGACGGCGTCATTCCACTTCCGTTGGCCTCGATCGCCAGCTCCCTCCCGAATGAGGGTGGAGAGGACCGTATGCGCTGGGCTGAGCGCATACGTGATGGGATGTGCGATGGAGCTACGCCACGAGTCGCTTGCCCGTGGCACGACCAGCAGCGAGCCACCACGTCCGTGAGCTCGCATTGAGATGGCCAGTCGAATCAAAATGTTCGAAGCGTCGGAGCTGCGCGTCGTAAAGGATTCGAGTCCGAGGAGCGAGCCCACCACCGAGGGGCAGCTTGTAATCTTCGAGAAGTTTCGATCGAGGATTTTGATCTGATCGCCCTCGAGCACCGCGACGTTGACGAACTTCGCGCCCTCGTCGTTCTGTCGATACTTGATCACGATCAAACCCGGGGCGAGAGCCTCGACGACAAAGCACAGAGTGGGAATCGTGCGGGTCGCTCCCCAAACAACGAGCTGGTCCTGCGATCCCCGGACGCCGAGATATATCCCTGGTCGTTCCATCCCTGGGGCGATCTTCGTTAAGGATGTCGGGTGGAGGTTGAGCGGGTGCTCGAACTCGAGCGCTGGAGAGGCATGCTCCGGTGAAACATACGCCAGCGCGATCTGTGGCGAGTGCTGCTCCTCCCGACGGAGGCTGGTCCAGAATGCTGTGTCCACCATGCTCTCGATGATCCGAGGCGGTGGAATTGAGGCGAGGGGGGCCGTCGCGGTCGGCGCGAGAGCTTGTCGATGCTCCTCAAATATCTCTGCGAGTCGAGCGGAGACGATCCGGGCGGCTGGATATGCTGGTTGTGTCATGTCAAAAGCATACACAGATTTGCGGCACATCGGCCACTCCAGGTTCGGCGGCCGCATCACTTTATTCGTTCCCCGAGGGGCGTGCGGCAACAGCGAGTCGCCGACAAAAATGTGGCGGCGAAAAGTTCGTTCGAAAAAGAATCGGTGGCGATAAAAATGATATTCAATCCTCTCATTCCTGAACTTGCCGTCTCCGACTTTGTCATAAGTCTCGACTTCTATGTCCGAGTGCTCGGGTTTCGCGTGGAGTATGAGCGCCCGGAGCGGCCGTTCGCATTTCTTTCCTATGGGAGGAGCCAGCTTATGATCGAGCTCTACAACGGCACGTGGAGCACGGGCGTTCCGGAGTATCCATTTGGGCGTGGGATGAACCTTTCGATCGAAACCGACGAGCTGGACCCGCTCGTCGCCAGGCTGCGCGAGAATGCGATTCCGCTGATGGTCGAACCCGAAGAGTGTTGGTATCGCCAGAATGACGTTCTCAACGGGGAACGCCATATCCTCGTGCAAGATCCTGACGGCTACGCACTTCGATTCATGCAGCCGCTCGGTACTCGCCCCGCAGTGTAAGAGCGGTAAGGAGTGGGATGGTGGTGAATGTGAACCTTGCAGGGATGTGCGAAACCCAGAGAAAACGTCAAGCATAGAAAAACCGCCGCCCTGCTCAGGGTCGCGCGAGTGCATACATTATTCTGCACGCGCGCGACCCGTAGATGACCTTCTCAGGACATCACTTGGGTTCGGAGTCGAACCCGAGTACGAGCTTGCGGGCTTCGATGTCGAAGAAGATCTCCTGTGCTGATTTGACTCCGAAGGTCACGTAGGCGGCGTCGTCGAGCATCTCCCATACGGTGAGCCCTCCGAAGTCGAGTTCGGGACGGCGCGTCGTCGATTCCCATTCGTCCAACGCCGTCCCTTCATTACAGAGCACCAGGTGTCCGAGCGTCCGGTCTCGCCGTTCAAGTCCCGGTGTGTTGAATCGCTCGATGATTCGCGCGTAGAAGGCCGCCGCGTCGTCCGGGAGAGCTAACTCGATGCTCCTCTTGTCGGCAGTCAGTCGCACCTCGCAGAAATGAGACAGGAGATCGATCGCGGGACCCGATTCAGTTCCCGTCACGAATGCGACCGTGCGGTGGTGAGGGTCTCGCACGTGGTAGTGATCTTCCACGCCCAGCCGGACGACGCCGACGTCGCCGATTCGCGTGAGCCGAACCGGCCCCTCGAACTCCTCCTCGTCCAGATCGCCCTCGACGAGCGTGAACCCTTCGGGCAGAGCGAGCAGCGGAACCGCCCGTCTCGATTTTCGGAGTGCGGCGAGAACGACCGCTTCCAGTCGCGCCTCGTCTTGATGCAGCGCAGGCAATCCGTTGGCAATCTCGAACGCAGACCAATACATGAGACCTCCCCTCAGTAAGACGGTGTCTAACCAACTCGGGCGTCGGCACTATCAGGGGGGAGGAAGAACCTTCACAGCATTCACCACCGCTCCCCCTGCTGGTCGTCAGCGGGCGGAGCGGCGCTTCAAAATCTCAACTCTAATCTGAGAGAACGGGGTGCGACTGGCACGGTCACGCTCGAAGGTGTGTACCGGCTGGTTCGTTGCCGGTGTCTTACCCTACATTTCTGAGATCATCCACGCGGCGCCCCGGTGCGCCGATTGATTCGCAATTCTGGAAACTTATGCGGCTCCGGGATGCGAGTTGGCGGCGGGTCGATTCGTGGAGGCCTCCTTTCGGCGCCGACGTGTGCCCTGTCGCCGAGTTGAGGTCTTGAATAGCGATACACGAACCTGCCAGGATACCCGTCTAAGGGATGCATCTTATTCTCGAACGGAGGTTGGGGAGTGACAATCGAACAGACTTTGGCGTTGGCCTTGGGCGTCGGCTGGGCAAGCGGAGTCAATCTGTATGCCGCCGTCTTCATGCTCGGGATTCTCGGTGCGACTGGGAACATCGTACTCCCAGAAAACCTGCAGGTCCTCACTCATCCAGCGGTGCTCACCGTGGCGGGCGTTATGTTCCTTGCGGAGTTCTTTGCCGACAAGATTCCGGGAGTGGATTCCGCCTGGGATGCGATTCACACATTTATCCGAATTCCTGCCGGCGCGGTGCTTGCGGCTGGTGCCATCGGTCCCGTTGACCCGGCGATTCAATTGGCGGCGGGGCTCGTCGGGGGCTCGCTTGCGGCAACGAGTCACGCGACGAAGACCGGTGCTCGTCTCTTGATCAACACCTCTCCCGAGCCAGTTTCAAACTGGACGGCATCGATCGCGGAGGACGCCGCCGTCATCGGAGGTCTGTGGATGGCGCTGAACTATCCCTGGTTGTTTTTCGGTTGCCTCGCCATCGTCGTGCTGATCATGGCGATCTTGTTGCCGAAGATGTGGCGGCTTTTTCGAAAAGTATTGGCAAAGGTTTTCGGGGCTCGCCGGCCGATCGCGGCGGAAGTCCCGTCGAACGCCTAAGATTCGGGTTTGAGCTCCCTCTGTCCCTCTCTCTCGCCGCTTACCAGCCGAGCTTCGCGCGAATCGCAGAGCCGGCGCGTTTCCAGAGCGCTGCTTCAGGGACATCGGCGGCGGTCACCAGTGGACCGCGCGCGATCTCTTTGTCGTTCGAAAGGAAGACGATATCCCCGCATCGAGTGCCGGCAGCAACGGGCGCCTCAAAGCCGGCGCATGGCTCGAGTCGTGTAACGACGTTCTTATCGCTACCGACACGGGCGACGCCGGAAACCTCTTCGGCAGAGACGAGCGCGACGCCGTTCGGATCACCTCTGAGAACCGGCACTCCAGCTTCGACAGCCGAGCCCTTATCAATCAACTTCGTCATTCGAAAGCGCGCGAACCCAGTGGAGAGCAGCTGGGCGGCAAACGTATCGCGATTGCCGCTCCGGTCACATCCCATGACGACAGCGATCATTCGCACTCCGTTTCTCACCGCAGTCGCTGTGACCGAGAAACCCGCCTTAGAATAGAACCCTGTCTTGAGCCCATCCGCGCCGGGGAAGGTTCGGACAAGTCTATTGTGATTCCGCATGATGAATTCGCCACCCCGAAACGGCTTTTCCGATATCTTGGTTCGTTCAAGCAGTTCCGGAAAATCGCGGATGATTGCGCGGGCCAGAATGCCGAAGTCATGCGCAGACACGACATCGGGCTGCTGATCTTTTGATGGGGGAAGGCCGTGTGGGAAATAAAAAGTGCTTTCCGCCATTCCCAATCTTTTCGCCGTTTCGTTCATCATCTCGACGAAACCCGAGGTCGCACCGGCGATGTGTTCCGCGAGGGCATGCGAAGCATCGTTCGCAGACTGAACCAAAACTGCATCAAGCAAATCGCTCACGCTAAACTGCTCGCCTTGCTTCAAGAACACCTGAGAACCACCGATCTTGGAAGCTTGGGCAGACGCCGTCACCATCTCGTCCATCGTCAGTGCATTCTCTTTGATCCGCTGCATGACAGTGTAAGCGAGCATGAGCTTGACCATCGACGCCGGCGGCAATGCCTGATGGGAGTTGAACTCTTCGATCACCTCTCCGGAAGCGCCGTCGATAAGGAGGTGAGCTTGGCATTCGGTTGGCGCCGGCGCGGCCCCAGCAGCACGTGGCGCAAAGAATAGAGCGAAGAGAACAGGAACGAAGAGAGCGATAGTGCGGTGCATGCCAACTCGTGGAAAA
Organism: Deltaproteobacteria bacterium; assembly: GCA_020853655.1. GTDB lineage: Bacteria > Bdellovibrionota_C > UBA2361 > SZUA-149 > JADYYL01 > JADYYL01. The sequence goes on along the minus strand of JADYYL010000279.1, from coordinate 1,454 downwards.
AGCGAAAGACGAAACAGAGGACACGAAAGATAGTATTCAGAGGTCGCTCGACGCAATGGCGGTGAAGTCTCCGCTCAGCGATTGCGTCGAGGGCCGCTACTTTTTCTGATAGGCAATTCGATAGAGAGCGCCTGCCTGGTCGTCTGAAACTAACAATGAGCCATCCGGCAGAACCATTGTATCTACGGGCCGACCCCAGACGTCCTCGCCGACGAGCCAGCCTTCAGCGAAAGTCTCATACGAAACCGCGCGTCCTTCCTTGAGACGAACGAGCGTCACACGGTAGCCGGATTTTTTCGAGCGGTTCCAGGAACCATGTTCGGCGATGAAGAGCTGGTTGCGATAATCTTCGGGAAACATCTCTCCCGTGTAGAATGTCGGCCCCAGAGCGGCGACGTGAGCTCCAAGCTCCTGTTCGGGTGCTTGATATTCCGTGCACGGCTTCGGCGCGTGGAAATTGAGGTCAGGTATTGACTTGCCGTGGCAGTACGGAAATCCGAAGTGCAACCCGGACTCTGGCATCGAATTCAACTCGTCTGGTGGGCGATCATCCCCCATCATGTCCGCCCCGTTGTCTGTGAACCACATCACCTTGGACACCGGGTGCCACGTAAATCCGACGGTGTTCCGTATACCCTCAGCGACAATCTCTTGATTCTTTCCGTCCGCATCCATCCGGAGAATCGTGCCGAAGCGTCGCTCCGTGCGGCGAAGGCACGTGTTGCAGGGCGCGCCGACCTGAACGTAGAGCTGCCCGTCAGGGCCGAAGTCGATAAACTTCCATCCATGGAGCCTCTCATTGGGCAAATCGTTGGTGACGACGACTGGCTCCGGAGGGTTCTCCAGGCGTTCCTCGATCCCAGAAAATTTGACGATGCGGGTGACTTCGCCGACATACAGATCGGTGCCGCGCATGGTGACGCCGACGGGCAGATCCAGACCGCTCGCGATTGTGTGCACTCGGTCAGCGACACCATCGGAGTTCTCGTCTCTCACGGCATAAACTTTTCCCGCACGTCTGCTTCCGACGAAGATCGTCCCGCGATCGCCGCGAGTCATCGCCCGCGCATTCGGGATATCTTTCGCGAAGACAGAGATCGAGAAGCCGGGCGGCAGCCGAATCGCCCGAACTTTCTCCTCAAGCGATTCTGCAGAGGCTCGTCCGAGAACGAGGCCCGGCACGATCCCCTGTATGAAAGCGAGTAGCGTTAGGCCGAGAGAATACACGCAGCGCGAAGTGAGTGAGCGGAAGCAAGAGTGATACGCCATCCCGATCTCCCTGAGCGCAAAGTTTGTTCGAGGCATCTCTTGGTCTCCTTGCTGTTCTGCCATTGAAGAGCAGATAGGACGGCCTCCCCAGAGAACATAGGACGGTCTCACGGTTGAGTCGACGCGTCTCACGCCGTGACGGACGTCATGACCGGCTCTCGCAGCAAAACATGATGATGCCCACT
>JADYYL010000278.1 GCA_020853655.1 Deltaproteobacteria bacterium | reverse complement strand
GGAGGATACTGTATCCCTCGCTGATGCGATGCTTCGTTGGGTCGTCCGTGCACGTCTCAACGAGCGGCGCGTTCAGCGGATGAGCAATCGCCCCGATGAGTTTCAGAGCGGATTCTCGCGGCAACTGCGAGTCGTTGTCGAGCGTGATGACGTAACGCACGTTCTCGAGGAGTGACCGCTCGAAGCGATCGACAATAAACGTCGTATCAGCAGACCCTTCGAGAAGGTGGTTGAACTCCTCTATCTTGCCACGCTTGCGCTCCCAACCCATGAACTTGTCTTGGCCCGGGTTGAACTGTCGCCGTCGGAAGAGAACGAAGAATCTTGCATCCGGGTGTCGCCGGGAGAGTGTTTCGACGGCATCGTCTGCTGCGCGACGTATGACTTCGTCGAGCTCGTCGATTTCGTGCAGAGAATCAGGGAAGTCGGCGAGGACCCCGAAGACGAGGTTCGCACCAGCGTTGGCAAGATAGCGCACTTCGAGTCCTTCGAAGGTGCGTGCGACTGCCTCGACGTCAGTGAATAGTGCTTGGACGACAACGACCGTCTTACACGTTTCGGGAATCCCGCGTCGGAAGTCGAGTTTCGGCAATTGAGCTGGCGGCGTGAAACGCGTCACGATCCACTGAAAAATCGTGATCGCGATCTCCGAGCAGAGGAGCAGAGCCAGAATCGAGACAACAATCGTCTCGAGAAGATTGCCACCCGCTTCTCTCGCAACGAGCGTAAGCCTCAGCGCGATGATTAAGGTGAGAAGCTCAATGACACCAACGTAGAGCGCAAACGGTCTCCGCTTTGACCGGCGCAGCAATTGAAAGAGCGGCGACGTGCGATAGCTGAGCGCCTGTTCCAACGCATCACGTCCGACACCAACGAGATAGAAGCCGACGTGAGAACGCTTCTCGACGAACAGCTCAGGACGGCCCTCCTCTTTCGCTCGCTGCCCATCCGTCGTCGCGAGCGATATCGCTGTTTGCGCAACCTCGATCTCGTGACGACTGGAGTGTTTGGCGAGCCGCTCGATCTCGCGTCGGTAGAGATCTCGCGTTTTGAAGTCGCAATGGTGATAGATCTTCGCAGGGTCGCCGAGGAGCACCGAGTGCACGCGGCTCGCGCTCTCGACCCAAACCTTCCAGTCGATGTAGCTCAGCGCCTTCAGCGAAGTGAAGGAATTCCCGATCGAGATCTGATCTGCTGCGAGAATGTACTGCTCGTTTCGAATGACCTCTTCCGGCTCAAGCCCCTCTTCGCGAATCCGCTCTTCGAGCCATTGTACGGTGAGCGCCGCCTTCCGGCCTCGCTCTCGCAGTCGACGAAGGAGGTAGGGCGCTCCGGTCGGAAGAAAATCAGGGCGTTCAACGAGCTTCGCTGCAAGCTCGAGCAGCATTTGCGTGCTCTGCTGAGAGTCATCTCCAACGATATCGTCGATCAGCGTTTCTGCATCCTTACGCTCCTCCCGCATGAGCTGCATGCGCCCCGCGAGCGCCGCGAGATTCTCAATGAGCGCAAAGCGCAGCATGATCGGCACGGCCCAGAGTTCGCCGATCGTCAGAGGGATCTCCTGCTGATAGCCATCGACAAATGAGCTGAGGATGTCCGCGCCGACGACTGAGTCCGAGTTCACCAAGAACTCGATCGCGATATGGTAGACCCTCGGGTAACCAGCGTACGGTCCGCTGACGAGCTTGGGGAGAGTTCGATCGTACCCTTCGGGGAAATGTTTCCTGATGTCCTGAATCTGCTGCTGAACGATGTGGTAGTTGTCGAGCAACCATTCGGCTCCGGGCGTCAGCGACTCCTTGTTGGCGGCTGCCTCGCCGAGCATGTTGTAAGCATTGTCGAGATCTCGGCAGTGCTCCGAGAAGCGCTGCGTGAGCCGACGGCTTCGCCGGTTAATCACCGCAGCGCGATGATCTTTCGCGAGCAGTCGAGCATGCTCGTGCAAGCCGTCCCGAGTGAGAGGCTGTGCGTCGCGCGGTCGAAACGGACGACGGTCCGCTCGCTTCCCGAGCGCCTTCGGTTTTGCGATGATATTTCCGAAGACCGACGTGGATTTCGGAAGGCCGAGGTCGCTGAAAGTCATAAGGAGATTTTATCGAAAAGACGGGTATTTCCCCGTAAATGGGTATCTGATCAACTGCGGTCTCGCAAGGAGATCGTGCTCTTTCGTCGCTCAACACGCAGGCCATACTTACCAGCGAGAATGTCGAGCAGTTGCTCCCACGGTACATCATTGAGATGCAGTGATTGGACGGATCGTGGCGCGCCCATATATGCAATCTCGAATCCGGAGAGACGTGAGATTGCCTGCACGACCCAGAGCAACGATCGATTCTCGACGTGTAGGGAGATGCGTTGAGAATCACGCTCCTGAATAGCTTCGACGATTCGGCGGTGCTGCTCATCGAAGAGGAGCGAGACGTTTCCCACTCGGCGCACGAGGAGTGACGAACGAGCTGCCACAATTCCGATCGCGTCATCGAAGCGGTGTCCGTTCAGTTCGAACGAGACCCTCTGCTTCATATCTCCTATGAAGACGACGTTCTCCCCAGAGAGCTCTGTGAGTACACGACAGGCGGCATCAACTGGAACGTTGGTCACCCTCGCGTTCAACAGATCCGCTGCGTCGGCCCTCAAGCCGAGGAAGAAAAAAAGCGAAATTGCAGCCGAATGAAGTGCTGCTCGAAGAAAGTTCATCCTGATTCTCAAAAGAGCTACTGATACACCGGCGCTGGGGTAAGGTCGCTACGGCGTGTTATGCTCCAGGCAAGTCTTTTTCCTCCACTCCGTTCACGATGCGCGCGAGCGGCGCTCATCCTCGGTCGCTCTGCGGACTTTCATTCGCCTGGCAGTGGGATAAACGTCTCCGAAAGTCTATCGCGATCATCCCAACCGCGCGAAACCTTTTCACTGACGTCGTTCAGTCGATTCGGTTGTCGGAATACATCCGAGAAAGGGCGATTGCCGCGGCCGCTGAGACGTTCAGGGACGCGATGGTGTCGGAGCACATTGGGATGACCACGGTGTCGTCGCACTCCCTCAGCACCTCCGGTTCGATCCCGTGCCGTTCGCTCCCAAAGACCAGGACACACTGTTCGGAGACGTTGTACGATGTGATGCTGACCGACTGCGGTGACTGTTCGATGCCGACGATGCGCATCCGCGGACGGAGCCCACGTAGTGCTTCGGGAAGGTCAGGGGGATACGCGATCGGGAGCTCGAGCACCGCACCCATGGAAACGCGAATGGCGCGGCGCAGGAGCGGATCTGCCGTGTAACGGTCGGCGATCAAGGTCGCGACACCGAATGCGCGGCAACTGCGAGCGATCGTTCCGACATTCTCCGGATCGATGACGCGGTTTAGTGCGACGATCGGCGACCTCAGGTGCTCAAGCGCTGCCGCCTGCGGGCGAGCCGCTACTGCCATCACGCCTTGATGAAGGCGGTACCCGATGATCTCTTGCATGACTCCGCGCTCTGCCGAGTAGCACACGAGGTCTTTCTCTGGGCGAGCTGCGATGAGTGGCGAAAATAGCTCATAGAAGCGCGGCTCCATGAACAGCGTCGTCATGCGCAGGCCGCTCCTGAGCGCTCGTTCTACTTGGAGGTCGCCTTCGATCAAGATGCTACCCGCTTCGTCGATGCGCGGGTCCGACCCTTTGAGGCCAACAAAGAAGGCGACCCGGGGATCCGCTCTATCGAAGATGAGAGTGATGTCTACGTCTCTTGAGCCCTCGGTCATAGAAATCGTCGCATATAATCCAAGAAATCGCGTGTGTCAGATTGAGTAGATTAGCAGTCCACGGATCGGTAGAATCAGAAGCTGGTCGTCC
>JADYYL010000277.1 GCA_020853655.1 Deltaproteobacteria bacterium | reverse complement strand
TTCGGACATTCGACGATCGATTTCTCTTCGGCGCGGCGGGAAACCTATGCGGGACCGGCGGTGGCTCCCAAAGTATCGGCCGGAGATCTCGCTTCCGATTTGCGTCGCCGAGATTTCTCTGTGAACGCGCTCGCGATCGAGGCCTCTCCAGGAAGCTTCGGCTCTCTCCTCGATCAAGTGGATGGTGCTGCGGATCTTGCGAATCGCACGCTTCGCACCCTCCATGATGCGAGCTTCGTTGATGACCCCGCGCGACTCATTCGCGGCGTTCGATTTGAGCGTCGGCTCAACTTTCGTTTCAATGCGGTGACTGCCGCGTTTTTCGCTGACGCCGTCGATCGGAAGCTCTGTTCGCTGCTTTCCCCTCGAAGGCTCTTCGACGAACTGAGGAAGTTGGCGCGTGAGCAAGACGCTCTTGAGATGCTTCGACGTCTCGATGAACTCGGGCTGCTTCGGCAGATCCTTCCCCACGCAAACCCGGCCGCAGCGATCGTCGCGCGTGGGGAGATGAACGTTCTCGCCTCGCTGTATGCCGCGATTGATGAGGGAGCCCTGCTCGAAGACTTTCAACGATTCAATCTTTCCGGCGTGGAACGGGCGGCGATTGTTCAGGCACACGCGGAACTGCGGGAGGCCCCATGATCATTGAAGCTCGAGCGTATCTGTTCCGCGCCCTCCAGTCCGACCAGTTTCGACGAGCGCTGGGGCGGATCGTTGAGGTGGATTTCGCAGAGCCGTTTGTTCTCTCTGAGCTGGAGCTCGACGTCGAACGCTGTCCTTATCCGGAAGAAGGGCTGCTCGCCACGAGCGTCGCATTCCCCCTCTCGCAACGTCTTGGGAGGCAATATCGCGTCAAATCTATCGTGCCTGCGCGAATAGCCGAGGCGCTTGCCGAGGTGTTCCGCGAGGAGCAAGTGTTCGCGCCCCGTCCCGGCGAACTGGGGCATCTCAATTTTTCTCCCTCACCGCGTGCGTTACGGGAGTTTCTTCGTTCGATCATCGAGTCCAGCGGCACAAAGCTCTCGGACGAGTCGACAATGTTCGCCGCCCCACTTCCGGAGTCGTCGAAGCGAGCGTTCGTCTTTGACTGGGAGAGATTCATCGGGAAGCAGTTTGATCGGAATGACGTCGATGTTCAACGTTTGCGAAGTGCACTTCGCTCCAACCTGGTGTTGCCGCGTGACGTCGGACTGATGCTCCTCGGACTCGCGGCAGATTCGGAACTGTGTACCGACGCTTTTCTTCAAGACGTGCAAGGCCGGGAGCACATTCCGTGGTTCCTTCGCCACACCCTTCAGCAAATCAATGGGATGCAAGCTCGCGTGAGCCAGATGACGGAGGCGCATCGGGTCGTCGCCCTCGATGCCCTTCTTCGAGACGGGGGGCTTCGCTGGGACAGTCGCGATCGCTACGCGCCCATCGTCTCTCAGTTACTGGAGTTGCGTGAGAATCATCGCATGGCGCTCTGGCTCCACCGTCCGGAGCTGTCGCTGCAAGCCGCGTTGGCACTTCTTCGCAGCTTTCGTTCGCTCTACGACCGACCCGAATCGCGGCTTTCCCCGCTCGAGTCCTCGAATGAGTCGGCCATCGTTGTGCATGCGGTCTCTCCCGCAATCGCGCTCTTTGCAGAAAACGTGCTGAGGACGCTTGATGGGCTACCGGAACCAAGTTAGGGAAGCTCAGCGCTTTGTGCGGAGTCTCTGCTCGCGAGGCCCTGCTAGGGAATGACTCTGCATGCAGCTTCGTCGCTTGCTGGAGCGCGGTCGTTTGTGAAGATTTGTTGCGGGTCCGTACGTTTCGTACTAAGGAATTTTCAACGGTCTATTGACGCAATCTCTGCCCCAATACCAATCCCCGGGATCGCCCCGCGGAGGGTCGAGTTTGTTGTCAGCCGTTGAGCGGGCAGGGCGAGTGAATCATGGGTTTCGGTCCGAGGGGGCCGACCCCTTCCTTAAAATCAGGGGAAGCAGTAGTCATTATGGCATACGGACTAAAGCGTAAAGAGCCGCTCTCCTTTGTGACGAACTCGCAATCAATCGACTCGGTAGAGAAGAAGAAGCGCGAGATTTCGATCTCGTTCGGACAGCTTTGTGCGCTCTGGGGCGTTATCGCGGTCATGATGGTGATCGTGTTCTTTTTCGGTGTTCACGCTGGGCTTGACCAAGGGTTGAAGCGCGCGCTGGACGAGCAGGACACTGCGACCCTCCGTTATCCACTTCCTGCCTCCAAGCTGACCCAAGATAGTTCGGTTCAAGTCGCCGCCGCGTCCGGCAGTCGCTCGGGCCTCCTGGCGCAGGACGGCTTTCAGCCGGCGAATAGCCCGGTCAATGGGCCAGGTCAGGAGCCGGATAAGTTCGATTTCTCCGGCGTGACAGCCCCCTCGACCGTCGACGCTCCGAAGACTTCAATCAACGATGCGTCGACGGGCAGCGCGACCGCCGGTCTGGCGGGAAAGACCGCGGCTGAGATTCTCGATGGTCCGGCGCCCACCGGTTCGCAGCGTGAGCCCGCACTGCGGGGTGACCGCGGCGCTGGCTCAGTTGCTGCGCTCGAAGAGGATCTCACCAATCGTCCCGGCTCTGCGCGAGTCGGCCTGACCACAAAGGTTGAGACCTCTCCGAAGACGATTGAAGTCTCGACCGAAGCCGTCGCGCCGATCAAACCCGAGGCAAAGAAGGCTCTCGAGAAGGTCGTCACGAAAGTGGAGACCCCTCAGAAGCCTGAGAAGACTAAGCCCGAGGTTGCTAAGGTCGAGGTGAAAGAGCAGTTCCGTCCAGGCCTGTATGTCCAGGTTGCGGCTCCCACGTCACGTGCGGAGGCCGACTCCGTCATCCGAAAAATGAACCGACTCGGAATTCAAGGTCGAGTCGTCGAAGGGCGGGTGAACGGCGTCCTGTATCATCGGGTCGTCGTCGGTCCCGAGAAGAGTCGTGCCGCGGCGGATCAACTTAAGGCGCGAATCGCACGCTCAGGGCTCGCGGGTTCGAGTCCGTTTGTGAAGCAGCTTCCCTCTCGCGAGTAGTTTCCGACTCGCATTGTCGGAAACCTATCTACCTGTAACTCCGATGCTTCAAGCACGTTCGTACTCGCTTCGGAGCTCCGCTAGCGGCTTTTGCTATTGAAAACTCGCTCAACTGCCGAGAAACACTGTTGAACTGTGGATAGGGTGCATCTCTGTTGGTGTTGGGTGCCTCTAAAATCCTGTAAACTTTTCCCTCTCGCTTCAGCGGCCTTCTGGATTTCGAGATC
>JADYYL010000276.1 GCA_020853655.1 Deltaproteobacteria bacterium | reverse complement strand
GCGCGGAATTCCGATCATCGACGAGGCCGAACTAATCAAGCGGCTGGGGTGACGGCTGGGGAAGGACCGCTCAGGACGGTGGCATAGCTGAAGAGTCGTGCGATCGGACTGGCTGCGCTAGGACCCGGCGGTAGTAATCCTCATACCGATCAATCATCAACTTCTCATTAAACTGCTCGACGGCGCGCTTACGCGACTCGACGGAACAAGAATCGTAGAGCGCCTTGTCGGTGAGAAGTTGCCGGACAAATCCAGCCATAGACTCGACATCCCCGACATCGGCGAGGAAGCCTGTCTTTCCGTGCAGCACGACCTCGGGCAACCCACCCGCCTTCGAACAGACAACCGGCACCCCACAGCTCATGGCCTCAAGCGCGGCGAGCCCAAAGCTTTCGCTTTCGCTCGGCAGGAGAAAGACGTCGCTCTGTCTGAGGATGTCGTCGAATTCCTCGAGCTTACCCAGGAACACGACGTGCTGCGACAACCCAGCATCACGCACTTCGCTTTCAATTCGAGAGCGTTCGGGTCCGTCTCCGATGAGCAACAAGCGCGAGGGAATCTCGCGCTGAACGAGCGAGAAAATTTTGACAACGTCGGTCATCCGCTTCACCGGACGGAAATTAGAGACGTGGACGATGCACTTCGTTTGCTCCAAACAATCGACGTGCAATCGCCGTTCGAAGCCTTCGGGACACGGGCTATCGGCTGGTGAGAACAATTCAGTGTCGACGAAGTTTGAAACAACCTCGATGGGGACAGAAGATGGGATGTTCAGCTTATCGTGTGTTGCCTGCTTGAGGTACACCGAAGGGGTCGTGATGCCATCGGATTCCATGATCGAGAATCGCGTTATCGGGAGGTAGCCTCGGTCGTTGCCAACGAGGGTGATGTCGGTCCCGTGCAGGGTGGTGATAATCTTTGGCGCTTTCGGACCCAGCACCTGCCGCGCGAGATATGCGCTCGTTGCGTGAGGAACGGCATAGTGCACATGAATCAAGTCGAGTGATTCGTAGGTGCTGACCTCCACGATTTTCGATGCAAGGCTGAGCGCATACGGCGGCGCAACGAACACCGGATAGTCGCGAATCTCGACTTCATGGAAGAAAATGTTCTCCTGGAAGCGATCGAGCCGGCGGGGGACGTCGTTCCCAATAAAATGGACACTGTGCCCTCTGCGGGCCATCGCCATTCCGATCTCTGCCGCAATGACGCCGCTTCCGCCGTAGGTCGCGTAGCAGGAAATTCCGATTCGCAGCCGTTGTGGTTCCATGTCGACTCGTCTCTACTGCGGTTAGAATTCACCGGGGAAGAAAAGTGCTCCCCGGACGTCGTGCTGTCGGAAATGGGAGAGCGGATCGTCGATACTGACAATGTTGCGCATGTGGAACGCTTCCCCCAGTGCGACACCGATCTTTGCTCCGAAGTATCGATCGCGCGCCTGGAGCGCGAGGAGCGAGAGAGGAGAAGCGATCAGGACAGGCCCTGAGGTGAGATTAGAGTTGGGCGTCACCTGGCTCGAGCAACATTGTATTGCCGCAGCCTTTTTCGCTTCGTACGCGGTAATATCGGTGATGAACGCAGGCTCGAGATCGAATCGCATCTGATAGTAGAGCACCTGTCTCGGAAGATGTTCCGTGCCGAGCTGCGGCGCGAACTTCTTGAGACCCGCGCAGAAGACTGCTCGAGTCACGAGTCGACTCGCCGCAACGTGATCTGGGTGTCGTTCTTGGAAGTAGGGGGCGACGACAATCTCCGGGCGAAGCGTCCGAAGCTTCTCGACAAGCGCGAGGAGTTGGGGGCTCGTGGGATTCTCGCCGGTCTCAACTCCTCCGTCAGGAAATGTGAGGATCTCCCGATACGATAGCCCCAGGATCTTCGACGCGGCATCTGCCTCCCGCCGACGCTCCTCGACAGTTCCGCGAGAGCCAAGCTCGCCCTCGGTGAGGTCAAGAACGCCCGTTTTGTGTCCAAGGTCTCCCATCTTCGCGAGGAATCCGCCGCACGAGAGTTCGATGTCGTCTGGGTGCGCTCCGATCGCGAGGATTCCCAGGTCAAAGCCGTTCTTCATAACGATATCTCTTTCTGCTGCATCGCCGGGATGTCGACGTTCGGTTCCAGCGCCGTTCGAAGTAGGGGACCATAGCGCGCAAGGTAGTAGGGAAGCGACAACACCCGTTCCTGTTCCTTGCCCTCCGGGCGAAGGTTGTTCAGGACCTTACGGAGTCTATCTGTTCGGACCCCATCGAGTCGACCAAGAGCGAGGCGATACCTTTCGAACAGCCCGGCAACCTGCTCCCGCAGTTTCGCCTCTGCTTTCTCCACCGGCTGTCTCAGCGTTTTGTCGGCAGCGGCAAACTTGTCGGCCAGCTCGGAGAATGGAAGACGGACTTGCTCGATAAATGCATCACGGAGAGCGTCCGGGGAAGACAACCCCCCTTGGGCTGCGAGCGCCTCAAACAGTGCGGACTCGGGCAGGCGAATCTGTTCGGTGCTTAAGCCGAGCTCTCCGAGCAGCGCGACGATGCGTGGCTCGAGGAGAATGAAACGTGCCCGTGGAACGATGCAGAGCTCCGGGAGGTCAAATAGTGGAGGCAATGCGCTGACCTGAGCAAAGTATCGAACCTCCGCCTCTCCTCCGACATACGCTGCGCATGGGAAGAGACTCTCTTGTAAGATCGGTCGAAGCAGCGCGCTTGATGTGAATCGTTCGGGTTCACGTTCGAGCGCAGCCACAATGGTCTGTCGTGAGACGCTCCCGCTGACGCCCACGAAATGGAATTCGTCCTCGCGCTCTTCGAGTCGCACACGGGCGTTCTCGACGCAGCTATCGCAACTCGGGGAATAGAAGAAAAGCGGCGAGCGCTCTCTCACGTGCACCTGCGGCG
>JADYYL010000275.1 GCA_020853655.1 Deltaproteobacteria bacterium | reverse complement strand
GTCGCTGGTGACCCCCGCTAGTAGGCCAGCGAAAAAGTCGTTCTCCGGAAGATCGGTTTTGATTGCACGACCTTGCGGTTGCGTAAAGTCGCATCCCGCGTTCTTCACCGACGTGCTAGGTCTCCAAGTTCTTCGGACCAAACGCATGCGGGAGAAGGTCACTCAAACGACTGCGAATCACCTTCTCCGTTTTGCAGGTACTCACGATCTCTGCATCGGGCCCAAACTCGTTGATGACTTGGCGGCATGCGCCACACGGAGCAGCGGGGGATTCTGTTGGCGTGTAAATCACGACAACTCGAACCTCGCGGCATCCCGCGCTGATCGCCGTAAAGATTGCACTCCTCTCTGCGCAGTTTGCCGAGCCGTAGGCGGCGTTCTCGACATTGCACCCTGAATAGACTTCTCCGTTCTCACACAGAATCGCCGCGCCGACTGCAAAACGGGAGTATGGCGAGTAGGAATTCGACGCTGCGTTCTTTGCAGCATCAATCAAACTCTTCAGATCGGAGTCCGAAATAGTCGATCCCATGAAGCAGTCCCTCACTAACGTCGTAAAATAAGTTCGGTCTGAGCATTGCTACTCTTCTCCCTTCGGGCGGGAGAACATTCGTCACGAGAGTATAGGGAATGTGCACTATCCTCCATAGCGGAATTGTCCGGGAAGCTTTGTGTCGCCCCGAGAATATTATCTGCCCGAGCGAGATCGTTCGTCTTCGACGAACTCGGCATGCGGGCTCGCTACGGTGATCCGCAACAGCTCGAGGCATAGCCTGGGCGGGCAGCGAGTTTCCACTGAGACGGCGGATTGGAGGTGATACCACACCAAAAGTTCGCCGCCTCAGTGCTCGCTGCCGTATCTCGAAATAAGCGTAAAGGATTTGCTATCGGTTGGAGCTCTCTTCTCTCACATGCCGAGCTTCACTTGTCGCCGTGATGTTGCACCGAGGAGAATAGGAGGGAGTGCGGGGCACCTTTTGATTAAACCTTGGTGTACCCAACTTCCCCCTCCCGTTTCCGTTGTTACGACGCCGATGCTTGGCGTTGGAACCACGCTGCGCGAAGTTCGGCCGAGAAACGATTGCTCGTGAGGACATAGGCCGGCACGAACAGCAGTCCCCCGAGCACCTTCGAAACAGTGAAGGGTTCCCCGTAAAGCATGCTGCCGATAAGACTTGCGCCGAAGAGATACGTCGCAAGCATGATCAGCTTCTTGTAGACCAGCCGCGCGTTGTCGCGATACGCGAGACGCCGGAAGATCGTGTACGAAAAGACGGCGAGTCCCGACACGAAGAACGCCGCCACGGCGTTTCGGTTCAATACGCTTGCTACCGGAACGTCGGCGATGGTGCTGGCGAGCGGAACGATGATGGCGAGCCCAGTGAGCCCATAGATCGAAAGCCAGAAGCTCGTCGCGAATGGTGACGACGACTCCTTCGCACCGATGGAGCGCATAGTCGCTTCGTTGATCGCCAGTGCCACCGCAAGGGCGAGATTGATCTTGACCCAGAGCGGAGGCGAAGCGAAGTAGTCCAAGCTCGGCCGATCGAGGAAGCACCATCCGGCGAACAGGAACAGGGAGATCCCGACCAGCTGTCGGATGTTCAGGCGATCCCCGAAGAAGAGCCAGTCCAAGATTGCTCCGGGTACGATGCTGGTCAGGACGAGGAACGTCGCTGCTCCGACTTGCGCGGACGGATCCGTGAAGCCGACGAGCTTTGCCGTATCCGCGCTCAGACTCACCGTTGCGTAGAACACACCGAGGACGGCTTCACGTCGAGTGATACGCCACGATTCCTTTCGCGCGACCAGAGCGGCCCCCGAAAGAAAGAATCGAATGACTTCGATGAGGACGGCTCCCGCGAGCCCTCCGACGATCGGGTGCCCAACGTTTGCACCCGCATGCTTCAGCGCGCTAGCAGAGATGCTCTTCCCGACCCCCTCTGCCAGTGCCCATTTCGTCCACGACTCTCGCTGCTGCGACAAGGTTTCACCTCCGCCGATCGCCCCGAATGAATGAAACGAATTGCTGTAAGAACGTCACTTCGCGAGACCGGGCACTCAGATCCTGCGCTTCGAAAAAAAACACTTTGACCCCGCAAGTCCCGAGAGATTCGGAACTTTCGTTTTGCATCTACGGAAGCGGAGGGGTGTAAAGAGAGATCTGAGCGGGAACGAGAGGGGTTGCCCGTTGACAGTGCCGTTCAATTTAGCACGAGGGGTGGCCTTCCCCAAAGTTTCGCCAGAGAAGCAATCTTTCTGACCGAAGACCTTGAACGCGCCGGAGAAATGTTGTCCGGACACCGCGTTCCGCATATCTTCAAGGCGCTCCGCCGCTGCTGTCCCGGTTGGCGGAGGTATGAACTTATCGAGTGTACAGTCGCTCCTATGGGCCTGCTTCGCGAACTCGTCGTTACATTCCTCTGCCTTGCCTTGATCTTCTGGCTCCTCGACCCCAAGCCCGGAGGTCTCCGTGCGCAGTTCCGTCGGTGGGCTAAGTGCGTTCAAGGGTGAGAAAGTCGAGCCACCAGAGCGCTGTGAGGATATGTCAGAACGCGATAGCCGCGCCGTAGTACTGGAGCGCGCGATCGACATTGATCTCGCCAATGTTACGAGAAAACAGAGCCCGTAAGTTCATAAAATCCTTCACCGCAGTCGCGGAACTTGTCACTTCGAAACCCCGTGGTAATCTCTCGGGGTTCGACCGCAGATACTATCGTCTTTGGGGGTATATGACGTTGCTGCCTTCGTATCGAGAACTTTTCAGCCGTGGCCTTTGCATCGCGATCGTCACATTTCTTTCGGCCGTTTCCATCCCGCAGGCGTTTGCTGACGTGACGGGGTACTGGAACTGCAACGTTTCCTAC
>JADYYL010000274.1 GCA_020853655.1 Deltaproteobacteria bacterium | reverse complement strand
CTCCCCCCGTCCTGCGCGACTTCTGTCGCCAGTCGACGCAGATCCCCAAAGTCTCCGATGCCCCACTGCGCCGGCGAACGAATGGAATAAAGTTGCGCCGTGACGCCCCAATGTCGTCCGGAGGGGCGTGGCACGACGTCGATGCATTTCGACGGAGCAACAATCACCCGCATCGCTGACTCGCCCCATCCCGGGATCGCCAGCGTCAGCGCGTGGTAGCCGAGAGGGAGATCGACGGGAAGAACCGCGGCGACCTGATGGTACTCGATCTCACCACGACGAGCGCTGTCACGCCGTTCGAGTTGGCAGAGTTGCCACTCACCGTGATGCTCGAGACCATCCTCGGTCCGAAGTCGCCACAGACACGATTGCGCAAGTTGTGCCGCCGGAAGTCGCAGCTGGATCTCGACGGAGCTGCCACATTCTTCGACCACAGCGGGCTCGCACCATTCTTCCCACCGAGCGTTGAGAGCGGCTTCTATCGACTGCTCAACATCTTCGGACGTGGTGACTTGGTGACCGAGAGCACTCAGCATGCGAAGGTAAGTCGATGCCGAGGTGGGATGAAAGGCACCCCAGATATCGTGATATCCCGACTCAATCCCGTGAAAGTCTCCCAGCACTTGCAAGCGTTCGAGCGATGGCTCCATTACGCCCCTCGCATACGACGAAAGAACACGACCCCGAGCGGCGGGACCACAATGGAGATTGACTGGCCGTATTGATGAGCAGGAAGCGGCTCGGCAGTAACGCCGCCGTTGTTCCCGAGATCGCTCCCTCCGTAGAAGAATGAGTCGCTATTCAACAGTTCCTCCCAATATCCAGAATGCGGAACGCCGACACGATAGTTAAACCGCGGAACTGGCGTAAAGTTAAGAACGCAGACGACATCATCCATCGGGTTTGAGCCGTGCCGAACGAAAGCCAGCAGGCTGTGGAGATGATCGCTGCAGTCGATCCACGAGAAGCCATGCCAATCAACATCGAGCGTATGCAAACCGCGTTCGTTTCGCAGCAACCGATTCAGGTCTCGGACCCATTGCTTCAATCCGCGATGCAAAGAGTGATCGAGCAAGTTCCAGTCGAGGCTTGCGTCACAATTCCACTCGCTCCACTGCCCGAACTCTCCGCCCATGAAGAGGAGTTTCTTCCCCGGATGGCCATACATAAAACCGTATAATGCGCGAAGATTCGCAAATCGCTGCCACGGATCGCCGGGCATCTTGTCGAGCATCGAACGCTTCCCGTGCACAACCTCGTCATGAGAAAACGGCAAGATGAAGTTTTCCTGGAACGCGTAGAGAAGACCAAATGTAAGATTGTGGTGGTGATAAGCTCGGTGAATCGGGTCTTTCGTAAAGTATGAGAGGACATCGTTCATCCACCCCATATTCCACTTGTAGCCGAACCCCAATCCTCCGAGATAGGTCGGCCGCGACACCATCGGCCAAGCGGTGGATTCCTCGGCACACATCATCACGTCTGGGTAGCGCTCATAGACGCTGATGTTCAGCTTCTTCAGGAACTCGATCCCTTCCAAGTTCTCCCGCCCGCCGAATTTATTCGGCACCCACTCCCCTTCCTTGCGGGAGTAATCGAGATAGAGAATCGAAGCGACGGCATCAACACGAATCCCATCGATGTGATACTTCTCAAGCCAAAAATGGGCGCTTGAGATCAAAAAGCTCACAACCTCGGGGCGGCCAAAATTGAAAACGTAGGTTCCCCAATCTTGATGGAGTCCCTGGCGTGGATCGGCGTGTTCGTAGAGATGTGTCCCGTCGAAGTAACCGAGACCGTGCTCGTCAGTCGGGAAGTGTCCGGGAACCCAATCGAGGATCACACCAATTCCTGCGGCATGTAACGCGTCCACCAAGAACATGAAATCTTGCGGCGTGCCGAATCGGCTCGTCACCGAGAAGAAGCCCAGCGGTTGATACCCCCAGGAACCGGAGAACGGATGCTCCATCACGGGAAGCAATTCCACGTGTGTGAATTCCATCTCGGCGCAGTAGGCAACCAGTTCGGTAGCGAGCTCTCGATATGTCAGCGGTCGTGCATTCTCTTCAGGCTTTCGTCGCCAGGAACCGAGATGCACCTCGTAGATTGAGACCGGAGCGTCATGCGCATTTGCCTTGCCGCGCTTCCGCATCCACTCGCCGTCGTTCCACTCATATGGTTCGAGATCCCAGACGCGGCTCGCGGTCAGCGGAGGAACCTCTGAAAAGGCGGCGAAAGGATCGGCGCGCAGCGTCTCATACCCGTGATGGTGAGACCGAACACAGTACTTGTAGACCGCCCCGGGGCCAACTCCTGGAATGAAGCCCTCCCACACACCCGCATCTCCGCATGATCGGAGTGAATGTGTGTCCCGATTCCACCCGTTGAAATCACCGACGACCGACACACTCCGCGCATTCGGCGCCCATACTGCAAACGTCGATCCTGCGACGCCTTGCCGAACAGCCGCGTGCGCCCCAAACTTTTCGTAGGCACGAAAGTAAGTACCCTCCGAGAACAGATACAGTTCATCCGCAGAAAATATCTCGCTCGCGTTACTCACTTCCCACCTTCGTTCCTCGCGACTTCGTCACGGGCTTTTTCACGACCTTTTTCTTCGTTTCCTTCACCTGCGCGGCGCGCTTGAAGACATACGTCGTCTCTCCAAGAACGAGATGTGTTGTCCCACCCGGCATGCACGAACCGCGAGAACAATCGCCGCTCGACCACAAGAGGATCCACTCACCCGCGGGCAACGGGAAGGAGAGTGTCTCTTCGCTCGCATTGAAGAGTGCGAGCACGGAGTCGTCAGCGACACTTTCCGTGGCATGCAGATGAGCACCAAGAAATGCGACTTTCGGATCCTGCCAATCGGTCGCCATCATCTCGAGCCCGTCCGAATTCAACCAGACGACATCGCGTCTTTCGGGCGCGGGCTTTCCGGAATAGAAGTCGGCAGATCGCACGTTCTCAATGGACCGACGTAACTCCGCGAGCTGCTGAATGCACTCGAGCATGTCCTTGGCCGACTTGGACGGCTTCCAGGCCACATAGTTCGAATCGCGATCGAGACAATACGCGTTATTGTTTCCGTCGAGCGTCCGCCAGAATTCATCACCCGCCGTGAGCATCGGAACACCTTTCGAAAGAAACAGCGCAGCGAGCATGTTCTTCGCGCGTCTCACGCGCCGTGCAAGGATTTCCGATTGATCCGCCTCGCCTTCGACTCCGCAATTCGAGCTGAAGTTCTCGTCCCGACCATCAGCGTTCTGCTCGAGGTTGTCTTCATTGTGCTTCCGCTCATAGCTCACCAAGTCTCGAAGCGTGAAGCCGTCGTGACACGTAACAAAGTTAAGCGAGCCATGCGCACGGCTGTCATGCGCGGAGAACAGATCGCTGCTTCCCGAGAGCCGCGTGGCGAACTCTCCAATCAAGTGCCGCTCGCCTCGGTGAAAGCGTCGAATGCCGTCTCGAAATCGGTCGTTCCACTCGGCGCACCCCTTGTAGGCGCCAACCCGATACCCTTCCGCAGAAGCGTCCCACGGTTCCATGATCAGCTTCACCCCATCGAACGCGGGATCCCCGGCGAGTTCTTCGGCAAACTGCGCGGAGAACCCACCAGCGTCGTCCCGACAGATAGCGGATGCGAGATCAAACCGAAAACCATCGACGTGGAGCTCCTCACGATAGTAGCGCAGCGCGTCGACGATCATCGACCGCACGGTGGGATGAGACGCTCGGAGGGTGTTTCCGCAGCCGGTGAAGTCAACCATTCGCCCGGGGTCATTGAGATCGAAATGGTAGTAGGTCGACGAATCGATCCCTCGGAACGATACCGTGGGCCCCGAGATCCCAGCCTCTGCCGTGTGATTGAACACCACGTCCAGAATCACCTCTATTCCCGCTCCATGGAGTTTTTTCACCATCTCGCGAAACTCGCGAGTCGCGACACCGGGTGTTGCACTCGACGCGAATCGAGAGTCGACCGGAAAGTAGAGGAACGGATTGTAGCCCCAGTAGTTCGTGAGCCCACGCTGGTGGAGGTGCTGCTCGTCGAAACAGGGGTGTATCGGGAGAAGCTCGAGAGTCGTCACGCCGAGCGATTTCAGATGATCGATAACGGCCTTGGATCCAAGTCCGGCAAAGCGGCCGCGGTGCGACGCCGG